>CADBOX010000118.1 GCA_902796415.1 uncultured Lachnospiraceae bacterium | reverse complement strand
ATAATGATAATGGCTCGACACCATCAGCATCATGACAAACCCGATCAGCAGACCAAGGATAGAGCCCATTGGTCCCGCCTGGGAGAGGTAGGACCTGCTGGTGACGACAAGAGAGCCCCAGCCTATGGCCGACCCTACCGATAAAGCCCAGACTGCCAGCGGTGAAAGATAGGGCTGCAGTTTCGTTGAATTGTTTGAAGCAGATGATGTCTCGTTCATAATAATCCCTCTTGCATAGTAATCATGCTGTTCCGGTGATGCTTTTCACGTCGTTTTCTGATCATAATATGATTGAATCGAAGAAATCACTTTTTCTACCGGTTCCGGTCTGAAGAAATAGAATCCCTGTAACAGTTCACAATGAATCTCCTTTAAGAACTGATACTGTTCCGGCGTCTCTACTCCTTCCGCCAGTGTATGGACATCGATTTCCCGGCACATCTGAACAATGTTTTTCATGATAATCCGGTTCGCGCCATTGTTGTCATCCAGATGCCGCACCAGATCCATATCAAATTTGATGCGCTCAACCGGATAGCGCCCGAACACATTCAGCGATGAATAGCCGGATCCAAAGTCATCCAGCCACAGCCGGTAGCCACTGTCTTTGATTCTGCGCAGCTGTTCCATAAAGTGATCCGTCGCCTGCGCCAGGTCCTGTTCTGTGATCTCAACGATAATACTGTTTCTTGGAAGGCTGTACTTCTCAAGGATCCTGTTCAATGATTCCGCCACATTGACATAGTCGAAATCCTGCGCGGAGAAATTGACAGACACAGGAATCCGGGAAAGTCCGGCTTTCTCCCTGATCTGAACCTCCCGGCAGATCTTTTCTACCATATAAAGATCCAGCTTATGCAGAAGATGATATCTGGATAAAACCGGAATAAACTGACCAGGAGATATCAACCCTTCTTTCGGATCGATCCACCTGGCAAGCGCCTCAAATACAGCTACCTCTCCTGTATTGATGTCCACGATGGGATGATAGAATACCTTCACCCAGCCCTTTTGAAGAGCCTCTTCAAAACTGCGGACAATACTGCCGGTAAGGATATCCTTGTCATCCTCAAACGAATGCAGCCGGCTTACGACGTTTAAGTCACTGCCAATCTTCTTCAGTGTGTTCCTCGCGCACTGTACGCCTTCCGCAGCATTCATGCCATGCTGCATTCTGACGAAGGCACACTGGATTCCCGTCGTACGCCCAAAGGCTTCCCTCTTCACTGTGTCATTGATCTGCAGCGCCTTTTGTTCGATCGTATCGTCATATTGGTCAATGACGATGAAATGATCTCCTTCACCGCGTCCCACCAATGCTTCCGGAAACGCTGAAGCAATGGTGTCAGAAGTCAGCTTCAGCAGCGCATCCCCCCGGGGGTAGCCATACTCTGTATTGTAGGAAACCATGGAACGGATATCGAAATAAATAATAGCCGGTGTCTTACCCATCGCCCACAGCTGGTTCAGTTTTTCATCAGAAAACTGTTTCAGGTAGATGAGATTGGGAAGCCCGGTTACAGTGTCTCTGTAATACTGCTCCTTCTGAATGTGCTCATAGAAAGTAATATCTTTCTTCATCATCCGGATCTTATCTACCAGATTACCGATCTCATCTTCGGCCGACTCTGTGTGCGTATCTTCCGTCTTTTCAGGAACACCACCGGCTTCCGTAAAAAGCTGGTCCAGATCGGAAGACAGACTGGATAATTCTGAATGCAGGCCTCTGAAACGCTTACTGACATTGCGGCTGATGATAAAAACGACCACACCGCCTACCAGCACAGACAACAACGAGATGATCGCGATGATCACCGTATGCTGTACAATCTCCCTGTTGTACCTGTCTGCATCGAAATCAATCCCGACAATTCCCGCGACGTTCCCATCCGAGCCAAAAACAGGACAGAAAGCACTGTAATAGCTCCCCCAGCGGTCTTTGGTCTGGGCCATGTCAACAGCCGCGGTTCCATTTCCGGCC
The DNA here is from genome assembly GCA_902796415.1 of uncultured Lachnospiraceae bacterium. GTDB lineage: Bacteria > Bacillota > Clostridia > Lachnospirales > Lachnospiraceae > Anaerobutyricum. The sequence goes on along the minus strand of CADBOX010000118.1, from coordinate 1,417 downwards.
TGAACCAGGGCATTCGTGACAACAATCTCCTCACCGAAAACACCGGGCTCAACAGGATCCGGATCAACGGTAAAAACAAACCTGCCCTCATCGGTTTTTTTCACCGTATAGATATACCGGATATCATTATGGTTCTGGAACACAATCAGTCTGTCTTCGATCTCGCGGAAAGCTTCTCCGCCCACGTCCGCTTCCGTTAAGGAAGCCAGCGTGTCTCCATCCAAAAGCTCTGCTGCCATACTGACCACATCCAGCATGTTTTTATTGACAAGGTCTTTCAATGAAGATTCCGTCTCATAAAGAATCACCATTCCAAGGACGATGTCGGCGATCAGCATAAGCAGGCCGAAAGCAAGAACATATCGAGTTGTAAAACTCAGTCTCCTGCGCTTCATTGCCTGCCCTCCCCGGCGATTGTTTTTTCTGTGAAATCTCACGCCAAACTCATATATAACGTAACATATTGGCAAAGACTTGTCAGCATATTCTGTCCCGGTGTTCCACTCCTGCCACAGTTCACTGCCCCGCCGCTAAGCCGCCGGCAAAGAGCCCCCGCCGGGCTCCATGAGCAGGAGCGTCGACGGGATCCACTGCTACTGTAACCTGCTCCTATGGGACTGCAGGAAGTTCGACTTCTGACCCCGAATAAATATCCCGCAGATGAAAACCAGCCGATAAATCCTTGATATCAGAAAAACCAATGGTGACACCATATTCCTTCGAGATATCCAACCCTTTATCCCCAAAACCATATACATAATGGAAGTGTGGATGAGAATCTTCCACCAGTCTGGGATTCCGGCCCTTGACCCATTTCTCCTCCTGCATCAGATATGCTTTCTGCGCAATGAGGCGGATCGTACTTCCGGAAGGCATCTCTTTTGTGGTTTTTTTGGATCCCCTGCTCTTGATCAGCCGGTCCCTCCATATCCCATCCTGGTATGTGCCGATATAAGACTCTGTGACTTTGCCTTTCTTTGATATGACATACCAATAAGTATTTCCCTTGCCGCCGATCATATGATCCACGTCATCCCTGTAAGCCTGATAGTATTCAAAGCCTTCTTTTTCCTCAACAAGTTCCATAAATCGCTTTTGGGGCATATTCATTTCCATATGATCCATCATATTCCTTTCTGGCAAAGTGACTTGCAGGATCCTACTCTGACCCTGGCCTGATCTGGTCGGACAGCTGTTTCCGGTTCCTTATGATGTGTACAATTCTGAATACTGCTCTGTGATATCTGTCGGCAGCTCGAAATGCTGATAGTCTTTACGATCTGTCCAGTCGCCGCCCCATTCGAATCCTTTTTCGATAAATAGCTTATAGCACAAATCGTCTTTCTCTATCTTGTAATCAAAGTCCTGCGTCCTGTCCAGATAGGCTTCTCCTGTTGCAGGCTCTATGACTTCTTCT
>CADBOX010000117.1 GCA_902796415.1 uncultured Lachnospiraceae bacterium | reverse complement strand
TGCCAATGCGCTCGTAGTACGCCAGATTGTTTGTGTAATCCAAACTAACTACATCAAAAGCCTGTTCTGTGATAGTCCCAGCTGTTTGTGAGTTCTTAGCAGATAACATTGCATCGCAGTCCGTCACAGTGATTGGTACGCCTCCTGATGTTGCGAGCTCATCATCATAATGACGATGTCCACCAAGGCAAATAACCACGCTACCAGATGCACTTGTAAAGTCACACACAACATTGTTTACAGTTATGGATGACCTTGCATTGTAGGCGTCAATTATCTGCGTCAGACTGGTTGTGAAAGTACCATAGTCGATGATGTGCGCAATAATCACGATTTTGTAATCGTTCGGAGTCGAGGACAGAGCATCGCGGAATGGTGCAAACGCAGTAAACGCTTTTGAAACTCCGTCATCTCCCATATCAAGAAAAATGTATCTGGTCTTATTTGCAGCCTTATCAAAATAGAACGACAATTCTGTGTCTGTCATGAAGGTAACACTATCTTCGAAGCCCTTCATGAACATACTGTAAACCGTATTAATATCAAACCGCTGTGTAGCGTCCGACTGGTTACTGTTATTATCATGATTTCCAAAGTCAATCGGAACAAATGTATCGTTAAATTTGAATGCGTTGACGCACGACATTGACTCAGCCAGCGCTTCGTCCTTCGATCCCTGTGTAATAAGATCTCCACCTAGAATCACTGTATTTATGTTCAAATTCTTAAGTAGATACCGAATCAGCTTAGGAGATTTCTGCTGATTCATGTACCAATGAATATCCGTAGCATAGATGAAGGTGTCCCCATCCTTGCCGATCATGTTCATATGGTCTCTGACCTTAAGGCACTTGTCATTGATATTCTTCATCCAGTAGGCTGGCAGTGAATCAGAAGTTACATACTCAAGTGTTCTGAATTTCATCACGCTGTCATAAGTATCATTTGGCGCAGAAACACGCATATACATTGCTCCGAATGGAATAATGATTAACTTATCCTCTCCAGCACGAATTTCAAACGCAGATATAAAAGTCTTGTCAGCATCATAAAATGCATTGAAAGCACTATCATACTGCGCTACCGTTATCAATACTGGAAACTGCGAAATATCAATATAATCTGAATGCAGATAATTGCTTGTAGCGATAGATCCATCATCTCTGGATACGTTACCATTGCCGACAGATGATGGAGAGAATGTATCTCTGCAGTGCACTATGGAATCCCCAAATGTATCTATAGCATCGTCTAATTCCTCACCCCCTTCTACAGTCTTTCCCTGCATGACTCCATTTGCACTGGCAATCTTTACGGTTTCACCCACCGGCTCAGTTTTAATAGTTTTGCTTTCACCTGCCGGGTCACTTTTGACAGCTTCGCTTTTGGGAACTTCTTTAATAACAGAACTGCATCCTGCCAGAATCAATACAACAGCCATCAGTACTAAGGAAATCTTTGTTAATAAAGATAATTTTTTCATATTATTTATTTGTCTCCTTAATCTTTCCCAGAATATGCTGCTTTTCAAAGAGTTTTGTTGCCATACAGGATTCTAGATTAACTAAATTAGCTTACTTTGACACTGTTTTCCCACACCCACAAATTCAAGATATTGGCGACCGATTTTTGAGCCGGTTAGTCCTTCGATTTTAATTCTTTTCGTCATAATTTATTGTTTGATATCCTTCATTCTAATTCAGTTTGCCTTACGACCATGCTTTCCGCAAAGACTACCAGTTAATTGTTCTTTCTATATACCATATACCATCTCCGTCTTTTTTCAGACTATCATTTAACAGAGGTTAGTTAATTGCAGCTTCCTCATCTGTCCTTCTTCTATATCCTAGGAAAATCTCACCTTTTTCTGTACTGCGTCCTGCACTCTTAAAACCTTGGCTAAAAAAATGGATAAAAACACAATTTATATCACTTTTTTCATCAAGGTCTCTTTTCTCCGGTAAACGAACGTGACATCTCTAAATGTCACCCCTTTTCCGATCCTCTTTTTTGGGTCAAATCATACAACACATGTGCATCCTCCAAGGAAACGCCACAGAAAGCACGAACTATTTCAGCATCCTCTGCCAGGCGTATTATATTTACCATTTGAATCAAAGCTGTCTCAGTGTCCCACATGGGAATAAAGCATTGGGACATCAGCAAGTCACGTCTTTGAGAAATATTCAGCGGGAAAACGTTTATATTTTCGCTGCGTCTGACCTCAAAGATTGTCTTTAGAGGATAACACACATTTCGGAAGCAATGTTCCTTTCCATCCCAAGGGACACCATAGAGCATTAGATCCCGAACGCAAATCAATGGCCGATCCCCGCTGATCAGAGAAGCTCCATGCGCCTGTCTCCATGCTTCAGCCCTTGAAGACTTGCCGATTCCGGAAGGACCGGTGAATGCATATGCTTTTCCCTGCAATTCCACGGCCGCAGCATGAAGGGAGACATATCCTCTGTGGACAAGAAAACATTCAAGCGCAACCCTTATGATTCTTTCAATAATATCGGTTTGAACCGGATTACGTTCTTCAAAAAGCTTCAGACGAGTATAATCCTTGTTGGCATATATTCCAGATCCTTCAGAATGGATTGTTTGAAAAAACCATCCGTCTTCCAATCTGCGATGAACAATCGTTCCGGAAATCAGTTTCTTGCCTTGGGTAGGTTGTTTATCCGAGCGCTCAAGAATGACATCTGCTTCTGAAGGGTTACAGGAAAACGGTTCGAAAGAAGTCAGCCTGCAAAATGATTGAATCGTCACCTCAGCGATTTTATAATAGTACATCTATCATATCCCCTGTTCTAATAAAATAATCTACGAGCGATTCCTCCTTTGATCCTCTTTAAAATGCGATAAGGACCAACTGCGTGATGAAAAAGTTTCGCCCAGTATAATCCTTTATCGGCATCCGGTACAATCTTTCTTCCATTTCGCTCAATTGAAACTACTTTTCCCCAGACATATTCTGAAGGAATCCATCCGTCAGGACCGATACAATTGTCGCCCCAAGTCAGGACATGACCTTTTTTTATGTCCCAGACCCTATGTAAAAAGAATCGCTCTTTATGCGGATCTGATATTAAAACGATATCTCCAATAGAGAAATTGTCAGATACAGGTATGATATTGACATAATCTTTATTACATCGTATGACCGGTTCCATGCTGGTGCCGCCAATCATGATCCGTACCGGCAGCATCACTCCCGTAAGTGCCATTTCGTGCCACTCTGGTATTGATAAGGATCGAGTCTCCACCGCAACAACCTCTTTATTATTGAAAATGCCGGAACCCAACCATATGGATTCCGGCATTATTTAATCTTCTTCAATTATCTCAAGACCGGTAAAAGTGTCCAATAATTCATCCAAATCACTTGAAGCCACTTCTTCTTCTACTTCGAATTCATCAAGTATCAACTTGAGCAAATTCTCTTTTGAAATGGAAGTTTGCATATGATTCCATACAAAAGCAGAAACTTCGTTGAGCAGAACTGCACCGTCAAACTCCAGTATTTTATCATCAACCGGCATGAGAATGTATTCATCAACGACATTTCTCAACACAAAACCATCTTTTGCTTTCAAAACAGATTCTCCAAGTAATATTGTAATATATGAATGCTGTAATACTGTTGATCGCTAAAAAAGTGTTTACAAGGTTAAAAGACAAATTATGGACATTTCTTACTGTTTGCGAAAGATTTGCCGCTTGGATGACCGCTGGTGCAGGTAGCAGCATCTGCAAAACCTTTACCTGCAGGATTAGCTGCAGGGTCATAGCTTGCTGTGACAACTTTTGTATAATCAAATTTGAGTTTCTCCGCCCTGGGAGTAATATACACCTTTTTCATATTAAAGCACCTCTTTCAAGTATACAATTCAGCTACTAGGTCTTTAATAAATTTTATCATACGAATACAATAAATGCTATATATAATTAGATACTTTTAACACACCGGCACTTACCATTTTTTTGGTGCTGTTGCATAATTGAACGGGTCTCTCACCCTGTTCAGCAAACTGAAGCATATAAGCAGCGCAATTATTACAAACAGCCCTGTATTGACATTTATCACATTCTGCAGGCCTTGGCCAACTGTTTGCAGCATTATTGATTTTCTGCCAGGCAGATGCAAAACCATCTGTAAGAGGATCTGCTTTAATCATATCCATCATACTGCAGGGAAACATGGAACCCTTCCAGTCAATCGTAAAAGAAGACCTTCCACCTCCGCAGAGAAAGCCGTATACTTTCTGAGATATCGGTTGTTTGCAAGTATCACAAAAATCAATCATCGGCTTTTCTGCATAGTCAGATTCCTCCTCGCCTTCCCGGAGTGGTTTTTCCGGATCCCCATGTTCCGGAAGTAAGGTTTCATCAATCGTCTTCAACTTTCTGCCGGACAGTGATGCCATGTATTGAAAAATCCTGATATACATTTCTGTATCAAGGTCATCCTGCTGCTCCGAACGTCCGGTTTCTTCTTTTGGTTTAAACAAGTTGGAGTTAATAGTCACATGATGGAACAGGTCATATGCAGTATGTATCGTTTCAAACACATCTTCTCCCAGATATCTGCTTGGTGTAATACAGAGCTTTACAGGGAGATCTGCATCCTGTAGAAGGTGAATATTCTCTATTACGCGAAAGAAAACATTGTGTCCTGTTACTTTATGATAGGTTTCCTCATTCGCTCCATACAGAGTGATCTGAATAGCAGCAGGTTTATGCAGCTTGAAGAAATCGACCCATTCTTGATTGAGAAGAACTCCGTTTGTGAAAACTGAAACCTCGCAGCCAAGACTATGAAGATAAAGGAACAAGTCCTTAAAACCAGGATATGTCAGACATTCTCCCCCTGTCAAGGTTGCATGCAACATTCCTGCTTTATAAGCCTGATACATCATATCCTTCCACTGTTCAACAGTCAAAAGTTCCCGATTGTTCATCTGTTCAGGCTTTAAATGAACATAACACATCTTACAGTTCAGATTACACATAGGCGTTAATTCAAACTCGCCGCCAACAGGAACGCCTTTGTCTCTTGCTTTTTTTTCTATAAAGGAATAGAAGGCATCGAATGTCTGATTCTGTTTTCCGTTCTGTTTGCGTAAGTCTTCAAGAAACTCACTCCCGTTTCTTGTCTCTGTCATCTTGTAAAGCCCTCATCCAGCAAAAACAATTATCGCACAACTGTGGCTTCAATTTCTCTGTGATATATAAATATTAATTAATCTATCTTTGCCTTTCTACCAGCTCTGCGAAAATCCCATTCCTGGCAATCAGTTCTTCATAGGTTCCATCCTCGGCAATCTTCCCCTCGTGTAGCACCAAAATCCGGTCACAGTGGCGGATGGTTGACAGTCTGTGCGCGATAACGATACGTGTACATTTCATTTTATCAAGGGCATCCGAGACCTTCTTCTGTGTGATATTGTCCAGAGCCGAAGTTGCCTCATCGAAGATTAGAATCCTGGGCTTAGGAGCAATGGCGCGGGCG
>CADBOX010000116.1 GCA_902796415.1 uncultured Lachnospiraceae bacterium | reverse complement strand
TCTCAGCTCATCGATCAGCAGATAGCCCTCGATCATATCAACATCGTCAAATGTGACGACCTTCAACATATTTCTCTCAGACTCTTTGGAAAAGTACAGCTTTTGCCCCAGATCAACCATCAGTGTTGTGGTGTAGGCAGCATTGCTCTCAAGAATTCCCAGTTCATCCCCTTTATGATAAGCCCAGAGCAAAGTCTTCATGGGATAAGTCCAGGGGAAATTCAGGGTAACATGCTTCTCTTTATAGACGATATTGTTGCCCCAGTAACCGTCTTTCAGTTCTGCGAGATTATAAATGGACATACCTCCCGCGACGGCACCTCCGTGTTCCTTGCATACCCGGATGGAATCCAGCAGAACTTCTTCCTCGGTAAGGGGGCAGACACTGGAAACAATGCTGATGATATCATCCTCTTCGACCTTTCCTTCCAGATGAAAGATGCCGTTTCGAATCGATTCCTGCGCGGAAGCCCCTCCTATGGTTACCCATCTCAGTTTCTTCAGTCCGTACCTCTCTCTATAAGAGCGGACTTCTTCATCCCATCCGTCGACTGTGACGACTTCCACGGCATCGATACAGTCAAATCGTTCATAGGCTTCCAGGGTATGTACGATCACCGGTCTCCCTAGAGCAGGTATGAATTGCTTTGGTATGGGGGCGCCGGCCCGTTTTCCTACTCCCCCGGCAAGCATGACGGCAATATTCATCGTTGTTCCTCCTTAAGATTATGATATGGTAAGATTCCCGAAGTATTTCTATTCCTATACTAACCTATTCTAAAAAATAGTTCAATTCCGACCTATATCACTTCGTCTCTTTCTCTTGCTATGATCTCTTTTTTTGGTTATAATATGCCCAAGAAAAAGCCAAATGAAAACCATTACCTATGATTTCCGTTAAGAAGAGTGTTCGTATGCCAAGATTTAATAACAGCTCAGGACAAAACAGAAAAAATAAAAAGGAACATTTCCCTATCCATCACTGGCAATTGATCACGGTGTATCTGGTTCTATATGATCTGGTGACGATCGCCGGTTCTTATTTCTTTGCCCTATGGCTGAGATTCGACTGTAGTTACAGTAAGATAGATCCAGAGTATCTCCAGTCTTATTTTCGGTTTATACCGATCTATCTGGTGATATGTATCATAATCTATCACCTGATGCACCTCTATCATTCCCTATGGCGGTATGCCGGATACAATGAATTATACCGGGCGATCCTGGCCTGCCTAATCTGCCTTGTGATTCATATCCTGGGTATCCGGTTGTTATGCAGCAATCTTTTATCTTTTGACAGGATGCCCATCTCCTATTATCTGTTCGGTATCATTCTTCAGCTGTTCTTTAGCGTTGCCATCCGATTCGCCTATCGTTTTATCACCTTGATGGCGACAGGAAGGAATACCCGGGCGCTGAATCGGAGACCGGTGATGATCTTCGGAGCGGGTAATGCAGCCAGGTTCCTGATGAAGGATTTAAATGCTTCCAGGGATCTCGACGAGAAAATCTGTTGTATCCTGGATGACAATCCCAACAAATGGGGACGATTTATCGATGGGATTCCCATCGTGGGGGGCAGAGAGTCCATCATTGCCTCGGTGTCTAAATACCATATCGAAAAGATCTATGTGGCCATCCCCAGTGCCACTCCTAAACAACTGCGTGATATCCTTACCATCTGTAAGGAGACAGGCTGTGAATTATTCAAGATGCCGAACCTGAATCAGCTGTATACCGGGGAGCTGACCGTCAGTTCCCTGAAGGAGGTCTCCGTGGAGGATCTCTTAGGCAGAGATACGATTCATGTCGATATGGAGGAAATCTATCACACCCTCCAGGGGAAGGTAATCCTGGTCACCGGCGGAGGCGGATCCATCGGTTCGGAAATATGCAGGCAGATCTCGGAGCACAGTCCAAAGCAGTTGATCATCTTTGACATCTATGAAAACAATGCTTATGACATCCAGTTGGAGATTCGCAAGAAATTCCCCTTTCTGAAGATGGAGACCATCATCGGATCCGTCCGAGACAGCCGGAAAATCTTTGATGTAATGGAAACCTACCATCCTCAGATCGTCTTTCATGCCGCAGCTCACAAGCATGTGCCATTGATGGAAGATAGCCCCTGTGAAGCCATCAAGAACAATGCCATCGGCACCTACAAAACAGCCTTCGCGGCGATGGTAAACGGGTGTGAGCGTTTTGTCCTGATCAGTACGGACAAAGCGGTGAACCCTACGAATATCATGGGTGCCTCCAAACGTTTGTGTGAGATGATCATCCAGGCATTTGACAGCAAGATCAAGTCCGGTGAGGCGGAAAGCATACCGCAGCTTTTCTCCCATCAGGCAAACAAAGAATTTCCAAATGAAGAACTGAAGGATAAACTGCGCAATACCAAAACAGAATTCGTGGCGGTCCGTTTCGGAAATGTACTGGGAAGTAACGGTTCTGTCATCCCCTTATTCAAAAAGCAGATTGCGGAAGGCGGCCCTGTGACGGTAACCCATCCCGATATCATCCGTTACTTTATGACCATCCCGGAAGCGGTAAGCCTGGTCTTACAGGCCGGGGTTTATGCCAAAGGCGGCGAGATCTTCGTCCTGGATATGGGAGAAGCAGTAAAGATCGACACTCTGGCCCGAAATCTGATCAAACTCTCGGGTCACAAACCGGATATCGATATCATGATCGAATATACAGGCCTGCGCCCCGGGGAGAAACTCTATGAAGAAAAGCTTATGTCGGAGGAGGGTCTTAAGACCACGGAGAATAAACTCATCCATATCGGTAAGCCTATCCCATTTGATGTGGACCAGTTTTTGGGGCAGCTGGAGGAATTGATGGAAGCCTCCTACAAGAACAAGAGAAACATCACCGAGATGGTGCAGGAAATCGTTACGACATATCATCCCTAGATAGCCTCCTTTAAAAAACTTGTAGTTTTTTAAAGTGATTATCTCACGAACTAGCGAGGCTGTCGTGGTACTCATGATTTACCGTATACCTTTTGTTGAAAAAGATCCCTGATCAGACCAGGCATAAGTGCTGGTTCCAATCAGGGATTCTATTGCTTGAGTCGTAAAAACACAG
>CADBOX010000115.1 GCA_902796415.1 uncultured Lachnospiraceae bacterium | reverse complement strand
GGGATCAGCGGGGCATTGCTTGCCATGTTCCAGACAACCATCAGTGCCACTCCATTTACCACGGTCATGACCTATGAGATCCTCCTCATCGTGGTTATCGGGGGTATCGGTTCCATCACCGGATCCGTCATCGGAGCATTCCTCTTTACGGCTGCATCCGAGTGGTGGCTCAGGGGACTCGATGCCGGAAGATGGCTTGGTATATCCTCCGGCTTAATGAGACCGGGATTTCGTAAAGTAGTCTTTGCCATCCTGATCATGCTTATCGTGCTCTTTTACTCCCGGGGTATCATGGGAGATAAGGAATTCAGCTGGGATGGATTTTTCGCCTGGTGGAAGAACCGTCCTGCAGCAATAAAGGCATGGCCTGCCAAACGCAGAGTAGCCAGAGCAGCCAGGAGAGAGGCATATGCATTAAAGTCAGCTGCCAGATCCAGAGCAAAACAATCCAAACAGGAAAATGAAGCCAGAAAGGCCTCCGGGGAAGCATTATTTACCCCGTTGCCTGTGGCGGACCAGGTTATCGTATTTGAGAAGGAGGGCAAATGATGGACGAAAGAAAAGTAGTACTTAAGCTCTCTGACCTTACCATGCAGTTTGGCGGCGTGGTTGCGGTAGATAACCTCAATCTTGATGTACATAAAAATGAGATCGTCGGTCTGATCGGCCCGAACGGTGCCGGCAAGACAACGGCGTTTAACTGTATTACAGGCGTGTATGAGCCCACCAATGGTTCCATTGAAATCAACGGGCAAGTGGTCATCGAGAACTATCCCAAAGGAAAGATGAAAGATGCTTACAAGGGACGGAACCAGGGAAAATACTCCAAGGCTCTCACCATGCTTCCTGACCAGGTGACCAGGCTTGGCGTGGCCCGTACTTTCCAGAATATCAGACTGTTTAAAGGTATGACGGTTCTGGAGAATGTTATGGTGGCCATGCACATGAATCAGACGGCGTCTGTGTTTGGCGCCACATTCCGAAGCAAAAAGGCCAGAGAAGAAGAAAAGGCGATGCGCGGGAAGGCAGAGGAGCTCCTTAAGAAAGTTGATCTGTATGATAACAGGAACGATCTTTCCACGTCGCTGCCCTATGGAAAACAGAGGCATCTGGAGATCGCACGTGCCTTGGCAACCCAGCCTTCCATTCTCCTTCTGGACGAACCTGCAGCGGGAATGAACCCCCAGGAGTCCGATGATCTGATGAGATTTGTAGGCCGCATACGTGATGAGTTCGATTTGTCTATCCTCATGATCGAACATCATATGCAGGTCGTTATGGGTATCTGTGAGCACATCTATGTGCTTAATTACGGCGGACAGATTGCCGATGGAACCCCGGAAGAGATACAGGCCAACCCCGCAGTAATTGAAGCATATCTGGGAGGCGATGAATAGTGTTAGCAATTAGAAATCTGAACGTACATTACGGCGGTATTCACGCCCTCAGAGGAATCGATATCGACGTGCCTGACGGTAAGATTATATCCCTGATCGGAGCAAACGGGGCAGGAAAATCCACCACACTGAAATCTGTGATGGGTCTTGTTCCGAAGACGGACGGGCACGTATACTGGGATGACCTGGAGATTACTTCCTTAAAGACAAAAGATATCGTGGGGGAAGGAATTATCCTGTGCCCGGAAGGAAGAAGGATCTTTCCTGACCTGACGGTGGATGAGAATCTGGCTGCAGGGGCATATCTGAGAAAGAACAAAGATGAGATTGCCAGAGACAGGGAATGGGTATACAGCCTCTTTCCCAGACTCTCAGAAAGAACCTGGCAGCTGGGCGCCACCCTCTCCGGAGGAGAGCAGCAGATGCTGGCGGTTGCCCGCTCTCTGATGTCAAAACCGAAGCTGTTGATGCTGGACGAACCCTCCTTAGGTCTGGCCCCCTTGGTTATCAAAGACATCTTCAGTGTCATACAGAAGATCAAAGAGGACGGTGTGAACATTCTGCTGATCGAGCAGAATGCCAAGGCAGCTCTGGATATCTCTGATTATGCCTATGTAATGGAGACCGGCGTGATCACCATGGCCGGTCCGGGTAAAGCTTTACTGGCTGATCCACGAGTCAAGCAGGCATATCTGGGTGAGTAAAATCATTTTTATTTAATTATTGACTAATTATTATTAAATATAAGGAGAAAAAATATGAAAAAGAAAGTATTGTTTTATATCATGATATTGGCATTGGTTCTGTTCTTTGTGCCAACCGGTCCTGGCGGTGTAAAGGTTCAGGCTGCAACAAAAGCTTCCAAGGTCTATAAAGCACGGGCGAAAAAAGCGAGGAAAAATCTTTGTACAAAAGTTAAAAAATTCATGACACCGGGTTATGCTAACCCGTCTGCCAAGGTCATTTCCTACAAGATAAAGAAGCATTTTATGATTTGCCGTGTGGCCGGATCCATGGGCGACGGCGCATATGAGGAGAGAATCAAAGTGAATCTCAAGACTGGGAAGTGTCATGTACTTGAGGATATGGTAAGTCTGCCGGAGTATTTCAAGATAAAAGTGAAGTAGTATAATATATTGCATACTTTTAAAAATAATTAAATAAATATGAAATACCTATTGACAAAAGTTTCCATTAGGTATAATATTCATTACAAGCTATAGCTGTGTTTTAAATAAGTCACAAGCACACAAAGTATTTTTGAGCAGGAGTAAACATATGATCAATCGTCTTCACATCACATTCGATTTCGGCTTTTTCTTTAGCTTTACTGACAGAGACAGTAAGGTTAATTTGCTATGCTGAAAGATGTGAGAGATGAGTAAGTAAAATCACATTGGTGTGGCACATTAACCGGTGCCACACCTTTTTTATTGAATAGGAGATTCCTTTTTCCTATTCAATTGATAAGGGAAAGGAGAAATGTATGAAACGTTATTACCAACCGGAGATTGAAACTGCATCGAGAGAGGAGATCCTCAAGATTCAGAACGAAAAGATCGTAAAACAGGTAAAGTATGTTTACGACAACGTACCTTATTATCGCAACCTCATGGATCAGAAGGGGGTCAGCCCGGATGACATCCGGAGTGTGGACGATATCAAAAAGCTTCCCTTCCTGACCAAGGATGACCTTCGGGAGGCATACCCTTACGGACTGTTGGGAACAGATTTAAAGAACTGTGTTCGCATCCACTCTACATCGGGAACCACCGGAAAACGTGTTGTGGCTTTTTATACCCAGCATGACATCGATATCTGGGAAGACTGCTGTGCAAGAGCCATCGTAGCAGCCGGAGGAGACGATGAGGATGTCTGCCAGGTTTGTTACGGTTACGGATTATTTACCGGTGGGTCTGGCTTACATGGCGGTTCCCATAAGGTCGGATGCCTCACACTTCCCATGTCCTCAGGAAACACGGACCGTCAGATTCAGTTTATGATGGATATGCAGGCCACGATTCTCTGCTGTACTCCTTCCTATGCCGCCTTTATAGGAGAAACCCTTGCTGAGAAAGGCTACAAACCGGAAGATAATAAGCTGAAAGCAGGTATCTTCGGAGCAGAACCCTGGACAGAAGAGATGCGTGCAGAGATCGAGAAGAGCCTGGGTATCAAAGCGTATGATATCTATGGTCTGACCGAAACTTCCGGCCCTGGAGTAGCTTTCGAATGTGAGGCACAGAAAGGTATGCATATCAATGAGGACCATTTCTACGCAGAAGTCATCGATCCGGATACGGGAGAAGTTCTTCCGGAAGGATCCAAAGGTGAGCTGGTTTTCACTTCACTGGACAAAGAAGGATTCCCGCTTCTTCGTTACCGTACCAAAGACATCTGCATCCTTTCCCGCGAGAAATGTTCTTGTGGCAGAACTCATGTAAAGATGACCAAACCTCTGGGAAGAAGTGATGACATGATGATCATCCGTGGTGTGAATGTATTCCCGAGTCAGATTGAGACCGTACTCCTTAAAGAGGGCTATACTCCGAATTATCAGATCGTGGTAGACCGTAAAAATAATACCGATACATTTGATATCTACGTGGAATTCCCCAAGGAGATGTTCTCCGATAAGATCTCCGAGATGCAGAATCGTGAGCAGGATCTGAAGGCAGCTATGCGTTCGATGCTGGGTATCGGACCTAAGATCCATCTGGTGGCGCCGAAGACCATTCAACGTTCGGAAGGTAAAGCAGTCCGTGTGATCGATAAACGTAAACTTCACGACTGATAGTCTATACCAAATAGAAAAATCTGATATAATACTGATATAAGAAAACAAATAAGAAGGAGGAATATATTATGGCAATCACACAGTTATCCGCATTCCTTGAGAACACCGCCGGAACCCTTTATGATGCAGTCAGTGCCATCACAGATGCAGGCGTGAATATCCGTGCTCTTTCCGTGGCAGATACCAAAGATTTCGGAATTTTAAGAATCATCGTTTCCGATATAGAAAAAACAAAAGAAGCGCTGGACGATAATACCATTATCAGTGAGACATCCGTCATCGCTGTGAAGATGAATGATCAGGCAGGAGCCTTGAAAAATATCTTAAAAATCCTCAAAGAAGACAATGTCAATATAGAATATACCTACGCTTTTACAGGATCTATGCAGGGTGGTGCCTACGTAGTACTCAGGGTGGATGACATCGATGAAGGGGAAGCTGTTCTGTCAAGAAATGGCATCATCACCCTTTCCGATGAGGATATGACCGGTTTCTTAGCTTAAAGTTTATCTTCAGATCATGGACAGATATATTAACAGGTAATCTTAAGAAAAACCTTCTTTACATCTTGTCAGGTTATTAGTATGATTGATACAGATAATATATAGATAAAGGTGTATGAAATGTCTGGTATATTAAATGATAAACAAAGATGGAATAAGATAATCTTGTTTCTGCTTGTGCTGTCGGTCATGGCAATCACTGCCTGCAGCAGTTCCGGTCAGAAGGAAACCAACCCGTCTTATCAACCGATCAGTTGGACGAAGTCTTCTGAAGATACTCTCATGAGGCAGGTGGCGGAACATGAACTGGAGAGGAGATATAGCAGATATCTGCCTGATGAACTCGTCGCCGCTGCTAAAATATACGGAATCGACTGGGATGGAGAAAAGGGAACAGCTTATGCCAGTATAATGGCATGTGAGTTCGTTGCCCTGAAAGGCAATGCCTATATGATGTCATCCACATCCGGGGAAGCTATTCTTCGATTTGTCTATGACGGTCAGTACCCTAAGCTGTTAAAACTGGAATGGTCAGCAAATGGAGGGGAACATGACAAGTGGATTGAGGACAATTTTCCGGCAGAGTACATGGATGAGTACAGGAATTTTCAACAAGAGGATCAGAACGGTGAAGATGAAGTCGAGCTGAGGATCAGAGAGAAAGTGAAGGAATTGATGGGTGTTCCCATCGAGATAGAAGATCTTCTCGAGATTAATCCGGATGATGAAACTTATGAAATCGTAAGAATTTATGAGGGTTATGACGAGAAAGGGGAATACCAGTTTGACTTTGATACCATTGACAAAGGAAGTCTGAAAGGACTTTCTGAGACAACAAAATGATCAGTATATAAAGAGAGATAACTCGGAGGAGTTATCTCTCTTTGTCTGTATATATCATTTTTTCCTCTATATATTTGTAATACTTATTTTGTTTTTTTCATCCATATGGTATCATAGAAATAAGATTGGAGGTGCGTGGTATGAGCTTATTTGGGGATATGAGAGATTTGGATCCACGTTTTGACAAACTGAGAAAACTATATGCTACTGTGATGGATCGAAGCATCGACTGGGATACGCGTATATCATCTGCAGATGAATTTTTGTCTTTACGCCAATCCTTAAGTGAGAAAGAGGAGAAGGATTTCAAGAAGGAGATTATAAAAGAAGGCAAAAAAGACAAGACGATTAAGTCTGTTAACCATCCTGTCTTTGGCTTTTTCTTTGAGGATGACAACCTGTTAAAAGAGCTGACAGAGAAAGTCAGATGGAAAAAGGGAAGAGTGATCAAACGAAAAGCTCATGAGGAAGAGTACAATAACATCGAGATGATTACTCCCCGTGTAAATACGGATAATGTATTGGAAAAACACTCCATGTCAGAAGTGCCGGAAATCAAGATACAGAAAGTTACCGAATCATTTGATATGGATAGAAAAATGCAGACCTTCATCGTATTCAACCTGGAAACCACAGGTTTCAGACCAGGGCTGGATATGATTGTCAAGGTGGCTGCCGTCAGGTATGAGAATGGGGTTCCCACGAAGGCCTTTATCTCCCCTGTAAATCCAAGGGAGAGGATTAAGACGGAAGAATCAGCAGAAGCGAACACAGCGGCTGATAAAGAAGAAGCTCCGCAATTATCCGATATTTCGGAAAGCCTGGTGGAGTTCATCGGTGATTCACCGATTCTGGGGTACAATGCCCCCATGGATCTTCGTTTCATGTATTGTAACGGAGTCGACCTGATTTCAGGCAGAAAAATCTATGATGCCAAAAATCTGGCAAAGAAACTATATAAAAACATCGACTATTATTCCATCAATAATGTACTGGACTATCAGGAGATTAACGTGGGAGAAGTCAAGGGAGCCAAAAAAGAATGCTATGCCATCGGAAAAGTATTCATGGAGATGGTCAATAAGATTACAGAATAATAAACCAATTAGGAAAGGTGCTCTTTTATATATGGGGGCACCTTTTTCTGAGAAAAGGACCATAGATGAAACGATTAAATTGTATTGTTGTATTCGATAAAAAGAAAGAAAAGAGCCTGTTCTGCAAAAGGACAAAAGACCCTTATAAAGGTTTGTATAATTTTGTGGGAGGCAAGGTGGAAGCAGGAGAGAGTGGCATGGATGCCGCATACAGGGAACTGTTCGAGGAAACCGGCATCTCTGAAGATGACATCTGCCTGTATCACTTGATGGATATCACTTACTATTATCAGGATTTCATCCTGGAGATATATTGCGGTATGCTCAAACATGAAGTCAAACTGATACCGGAGAAAAACCCCCTCTTCTGGCTAGACCTGGAACAGGATTTTTGTAACCCGCAGATTTTCGCCGGGGATAGAAACATCGGCCACATCATGACCATCGCAATGATGCATCCACTTATAGGGGGTCAGACCCCCCTGGGGGTCTGACCCCCTTTTAGCGTATGAAACGAAGATTTGTATCCGAGAGGGAAAAACTGAATTACTATCACAAGCTTAAAGGACCACAGAAGGCAGATGCATTGGCGGAGATGTTGGCTGATGCCAGATACGCTGTATTTTTAGGGGGAGCAGGGGTCTCCACAGAGAGCGGAATCCCTGATTTCCGAAGTAAGAATGGTCTATATCGCAGACAGAAAGGGAAGTATTCCGGTTACCGACCGGAATATTTGTTAAGTCATGAATGCCTGAGAAAAGACCCGGAGGTATTCTTTGACTATTACCGCAAAAATCTGGATGTGAGGGATGCCTTGCCAAATGAGGCACATAAAGCCCTGTCCAGGTTGGAGCAGTCCGGCAGGCTGGCTGGAGTAATTACCCAGAATATTGACGGGCTCCATCAGAAGGCCGGAAGCGTCAATGTACAAGAGATTCATGGGACAATCTGGGGGAATCATTGTATATCCTGTAAGACCCCTTATGATGTATCCTATATATTTGATTATCCGGACATCATCCCAAGATGTGACAGATGCGGCAAGATGGTCAGGCCTGATGTGATCCTTTATGGGGAATTCCTGCCGGAGAAAGCCTATCACAATGCAATCAACATGATCAACCAGGCGGATTTGCTGATCATTGGAGGGACCTCCCTGGAAGTCGGTTCAGCATCTCAGCTTGCTCACCTTTTTCATGGGGATTACCTGGTTATCATCAATAAAGGAAAGACCAGGATGGAAGGCAAGGCTGATCTTGTATTCCATGAGAGTATCGGAAAAGTACTGTCAGAATTATAGAATCATGCCAGTGCTACGTCCAGTGCCATCATCAGGCTGAAGCCGACTGAAAAGAATATTACACCGATATTGGAATGTTCTCCGGCGACATCTCAGGAATCAGTTCCTCCACGACCACGTAAAGCATAGCTCCGGCTGCAAAGGATAGAAAATAAGGCATGGCCGGAACTACCATACTGGCGATCAAGACTGTCAGACCACCGAATACCGGCTCCACTGCACCGGAAAGCAGTCCCAACAGAAAGGATTTGGGCTTGCTCTTGCCTTCAGCGAAGAGGGGCATGGATATGATTGCCCCTTCCGGGAAATTCTGAATGGCGATACCAAGTGCCAATGCCAGAGCGCCACCCGAGGTGATATTTGCCGATCCGGAAAACAGACCGGCATAGACTACTCCCACAGCCATCCCTTCTGGAATATTGTGGAGTGTTACGGCAAGGACCATCATGATGGTCCGGTTCAATTTACTTTTCGGGCCTTCGGTCTGATCCGCCTGATCGATACTCCTGTGCAGATGAGGTATGGCGTGATCCAGGAGCAGAAGGAAGAGAACTCCAACCCAAAAACCGATAAAAGCAGGAAGGAAAGCCCATCTTCCTTTGGATGCCGACTGATCAATCGCAGGTACTATGAGACTCCAGATGGATGCCGCCACCATGACACCTGCGGCAAATCCTGTCAATGCACGCTCTACTCCTGCCTTTAGATCGCTCTTTAGGAAGAACACACAGGCGGCACCTGCTGTTGTACCTATAAAGGGGATCATAAGTCCCCAGATAATTATTTTCATATATGCATAACCACCTTTCAACTTATCCATTCTTATATTGGAATATATATCTATATTGGAATAATGTAGTAAACAGAAATTAGTTAGTATTAACTTTCATCTTTAATTCTGTCAACCTGGTAATACTCCAGGATCTTATCATCTTCAATAATTAATGCGGTTAGTTTACCGCCATATACACAGCCGGTGTCGATAGCTATATCCTGGCTGCCGTTAAGCCAGAGTGGTTTATGGCTATTTTCGATATACATAGTGGGGGTATGTCCAAAAATAATACGTTTGTCGTAAGCTATTGGATTACAGTAAAAATCTTCCCTTGCCCACAGCAGTGTTTCATGCGGCTGTAGTTCCAGAGGTTTCTCCTTATCTACACCTGCGTGGACATAAATGAAGTGTTCGTCCTCATAATATAACGGCAACCTGGCCATCCAGTCTTTGTCTTCATCAAACTCGCTTTCATAGCCTTTATAAGAGAAGCGGGTGCGTCCGGATCCATTAAATAACCAGGAAATGCTTTCATCATTCATGAAGTCAATGAGCATCTGCTCGTGGTTTCCTTTTAATGGGATGATTTTGTCCCCATATTTATCCTGAAGGCTTCTGACATATCTCACGGTCAGTCTGGGATCGTCTCCTCTGTCGATATAATCTCCGATAAACACAAGTTTATCTGACAGTGGGTCATATTTTCCCTGTTCCTGTAATTGACTGATCAGTAATTTGACCTCTTTATGACATCCGTGGATATCTCCGACAACGATTGTCCTCATAGCATTTCCCCCCCTTATCTAATAGTATTGTATCAGAAGAATAGAATTTTGCTAAGAGTATCTTTTCTACCTGTGCTATGTTAAAATATTTTCAACGGCCGGATGAAAAAACCGGCTGACAAGTGAATTTTCACCATAGGAGAGATACCATGATTAACAGAATATGCTGCATATATTTCAGTCCTACAGGAAACACAAAAAAACTTGCCCATGTTGCAGCAGAGTATGTTGCAAAAGAATGCAATCTGCCGCTATATGAGACAGATTTCACAAAGCTGGATAACCGTTTGGAAAAGTATGAATTCGGGCCGGAAGATTTTGTGATCCTGGCGGTACCGACTTATGCCGGAAAACTTCCCAATAAGATTCTTCCGGATCTTAAAGAGAAGCTCCAGGGCAACAATACTCCGGCGGCCGCCATGGTTACTTTCGGGAACCGAAGCTTTGATAACAGCCTTGCGGAACTGATACAGGTACTGAAGGAGGATGGATTTTGTCCTTCAGGAGGCGCGGCATTTGTGTGTCAACATGCTTTCACACAGGTGCTTGCTGCAGGGAGACCAAGGGAAAATGATCTGGCTCAGGCCGGGGATTTCGTATTGAAGTGTTTCAATCTGGCTAAGGATGAGGATTTCTTGCGGGAGAGTGCAGGACTTCAGGTGGAGGGAGATGCCGATGCGCCTTACTATGTACCAAAGGGGACAGACGGACAGCCGGCAAAATTTCTTAAAGCCAAGCCCAAAACGGACATGGACAGATGCACGAACTGTGGTTTATGTGCAGATCTTTGTCCTATGGCTTCCATCAACCCTCAGGACATAACCGATGTATCTGGAATATGTATCAAATGCCATGCCTGTGTGAATGGCTGTCCGGAAGGAGCCAAATACTTTGATGATAAGGCATTTCTTTCTCATGTGGCCATGTTGGAGCAGAACTTTACCGACGAGAAGGATAACCGCTTCTTCTACTTGAAACAGGATATCTAAAAGCTGGGAAAAGACAGAGGTAAGAACTATGATTTTATTTATAAATGCTTGTGTACGGCAGGATTCCAGAACAAAGCGTCTGGCTGACTGCCTGTTATCGGAATTAGTCGGGCCGGTTGAGGAGGTTCGCCTGGAAGAGGCTTCATTCCCCCTTGTGGATGATGATTTTCTTAGGAGAAGAGACGCACTGATCGCCGCCGAAGATTATAGCGATCCCATGTTTGCTCTGGCAGAACAATTTGCCAGAGCAGATGGTATCGTGATGGCCGCACCTTATTGGGATTTCTCATTTCCGGCTTCCTTAAAACAGTATATCGAACAGATCAATGTACCGGGAATCACCTTTTCCTATTCTCCGGAGGGTATACCACAGGGCTTGTGTAAGGCGAAGAAACTTTACTATGTGATGACTGCCGGAGGTAATTATATTCCTCTGGAATATGGGTTTGGCTATGTGAAGGCGCTGGCTCAGAACTATTACGGGATTCGGGAAGTGCAGCTGTTCAAAGCAACAGGGCTTGATATCATAGATGCAGATCCGGACGAGATCATGGAGGAGAGCATGGAAAAGATACGGCAGCAGTTTCGGCTATCCTGTGCCGGTTCCAGAATAAACGGATGATCAGATATCATTTTATATCATTTTATAAAAAAATGTTTTAATGTGACTAAGTCACAGAACTCTATATCAATACATGCTAAGATGTTAAAAAAACAGGAGGTATTTGAAATGAAAGAAATAGTTATAACAAATGATAATTTTACAAAAGAGGTTCTTGAGGCGGAAAATACAGTATTACTTGATTTCTGGGCTCCATGGTGCGGTCCATGTAAGATGCTTTCCCCAATCGTGGCTGAATTTGCCCAGAAGCATCCGGAGGTTAAGGTTGGCAAGATCAACGTTGATGAACAGCCTGCCCTTGCAATGCAGCACAATGTTATGAGTATACCGTCCCTTATGGTTTATAAAAACGGAAAGATCAGCAATAAATCCGTGGGATTCCAGGGGATAGATGCTCTGGAAGCACTGATTCGATAAAGAGATTTTCTTCTGACACAGAACTCTTTATTCTTCTTAGTATTAGGAAAAAACTATGGATAGATATCTCAGGGAATTGCCCTTCTGGAAGGACCTTGCCCAGGACGAAAAAGAAGCGGTGACATTTTGTTCAAATATAAAAAAGTACCGGCAGGGAGAACTCATCTACGCCAAAGATCAGGAGTGTCTTGGGATGATTAAGATACTTGATGGCAGCGTAAGAGCCTTCATGTTGTCGGAAGAAGGCAGGGAGATCGTCTTGTATCGGATCCGGCCGGGAGAGACGGATGTATTATCCGCGGCATGTGTGGTGGATCAGATCCGCTTTGAAACACAGCTGATCGCCGAGACTGATTGTGAGGTATTAATCATACCTGCCTTATGTCTGGCTGTAATCAAGGCGAAAAACCTTGCAGTCCGATGCTTTATCCTGGAAAAACTGGGAGAGCGGTTTTCCGACGTCATGCTGCTGATGGAAAGTATGTTGTTTTCCCGACTTGACAGCAGGGTTGCAAAAGAACTCTACGACCGGTCAATGAAATCAGATAGTAACACCCTTCTCCTGACCCACGCTCAGCTCGCATCAGATCTCAATTCTTCTCGGGAGGTCATCTCCCGAATATTGAAGGAAATGGAGAATAATGGTATGATAAGCCTTGGAAGAGGGAAAATAACGGTGAAGGATCTGCCTTCACTGCAAAGTCTGGCAAAATAGTATACAGGAGGGGATAACTGGTATGGATTTTACACAGGCAGCTCAATTAAAGCGTTATGTCAATGAAAAGTTTTCTGTTGTTTTACACATTCACGATACTTGCGGTGGTTTATTTCTGACCATCGATGAGCCAAATGAATATGTAAAAGAGTTCGTCATCTCTTATTGTAAATCGATGGGGATCTCCCTGACAGTTTCTGAGGACGGAAAGACATTCTTCCCGGGAGACCTGGCCGGTAAAGAAAGCTCCAGGATCTGGATTGCTTTTGAGATGGACCGTCTGCGTGCCACTGCCTATGACGGGGACACCGGTATAGGTGTATGTACATTTTCTGCGGAAGGACAAGAGTGGACCATTGAACACACCTATGTGGAACCTTCATACAGGGACAGGGGCATCGCAGAAAAATTGGTGGAGAAAGTAGTCATCGAAGCAAAAGCAAGAGGAGTGAAGATTATTCCTGTCTGTTCCTACGCAAGGGAATGGTTTGATGAACACAGGGAGTATAAGAGACTCCTGAAAGAGGTTTAGGCATGAGCAAGAAGATAATTGCAATTGTATTGGAATTGATACCGGTGATCTCTGCCGTTGTGTCTTTCTATCTGTTTAACACATCCAAAGATTCAGCATTGATCAGAAGGACGCTCTTGATCTCTTTTTTGCTTGCCTTACTGGGCATAGTGTTCTTTTTTGTGGGACGTAAGATGGCAGGGGACGACAAAGCTGTGCGAATACTGGGGTTAGTAGACCTGGTAGCTTCCATTTATGTTATCGCATTTTATGTCCTTGTGATATTCAGTTTCGGGCTATAAGCAAATTTCCATATTTCCGTTCATAATCTGACAACCGCTGTAAGGATTCTTCCTGTAGATTATTATTTAGAGGAGGTTAGATTATATGAGAATTCACATGACAGAAATCGATGGAAGTTTATTTGAGATCGAAGCGACATTAGATGACAGTACATTTCTTAACATCGGGCCCAATGCATATGATCTCTGTGTGAATCAGGGAATTCATATATATAAGGGAGAGAATGGTGTTCATTATCTGGTGGATCAGGATGGAAACATCCTCGCTTCCGGTATGGCAACCATACGAACTTATATTAAATTCTATATCTTAAAAGTAATATAGATTATTCTTGTACGGAAGATATAAGAAAATGAAAAGGATCATATAGGAAAGGGCGCAGGAGATGAATCTGTCTCAGTTAAATAAGTATTGGGTTAGATATCAGGTAAATAATAATTTCACAGAGTCAATTTCGTTGGATGAGGTCAGATATGATGCGGCTCCGGGTGTGGAAGCATCCTTTGATTTGCTGGAGATGCTGAAGGGAAGGTACATCCTGCATCTTTCCAGGGATTTTCATCTCTACAGGGAAGAATACATCCAGTTTATCCTGGACCATGAATTTACCCATCTTCATGATTTCCTTACCTATCCATTTCCGAAGCCAAGTCTGGCTGATTTAAAGGAGAGGGCTCTGCGTGAGGATAATATAAATACAGCCTCAGACAGGAATATATTTGGCAAATATGGAGAGATCAATCTCCCTGAGAAGTCCTCCGGAGATAATCCATTTTCCGGTGACATCGGAAAAAAACTGTTTGATTACATGAATACCTATTCGGAATTTCATGCCTGCAGGGTTTCTCTGGGGCAGGTTTTGAATATTCAGAAACATGGCGGCAGGGTAGAAGTGGACGTTGAGAGAAATATCGTTCCGGCACCATACCGTGACATATCCATCCAGAAGATGCTCAGTGTGTGTCTTAGGAGAGCACATCTCAGCTACCGCCAGTTCAGTGTCATGATGATTCCCCAGATTTTCGTCATTTTTTTCCGGCAGATGATGTATCTTATGGGATATCTGTCCCATTTTGGAAATGCGAGAGATATGCTGTCATCCAGCTTAAAGATCCTTGGACTGGAGGCTCAGGAGGAAGAGTATTTCCGCCTGTTCGATGCATTGATCGATGCCGATCATGAAGGTATTCTCTCAATTACCAATGATATCTATAAAAAATCCTATCTGGTTTTCGTAAAAAGCTACATCCGTAATCATTATAGTTCGGACCTCTATACCGAGGACGAACTGGAACAGATCACACCGGATAATTACAGTGAATTTGTCGAAACTCTGGCCAACCGACAGGGTGGAAGGATCTGGAGTGGCAGAGTCAGTCCGGTTTTTGGAGTGAATAATGTGAACCGGGCCTACGATGGTGTTGACCCTGAAACCATCCGCCAGCTGGTACGTGCCGCACGAGCCGGAAAGGAATGATTAAATGAAATGTGAAAAGCCGTACTTCCTGATGGAAGAACGGCTTTTTTAGATTATTCAAGAGTAGTAGATTTATTTCATCATTTCCTCCAGAAAATGAGCTGGACCATCGTCGTCGTTGGAGGCTATGATAAGATCAGCATGCTCTTTCAGGACATCCATACCATTTTCCACCGCTGCGCCGATATGAGCATACCGGATCATGGACAGGTCATTTTCACTGTCTCCTATGGCAATTACATCCTCCTTCTTTATATTCAGGTGGCGTCTTAAAAAGTCAAGAGCGATGTCTTTGTTGCTTCCCTTACCAAAAATTTCCACTGTGTATGGGGTGGAATAACCGTACACGATATCATCGAATCTTCCCAGCCACTCCACACAGGCAGCAAGATCAGCGGGGTCTATAAAAGTGATGAACATCTTTCCGAATACCATGTCTCCGGACTTGATCAGACCGCCCATATCCGGAACTCTGATATCGGTGGACAAAAGGTCCTCACTGATAGCCTGCTTGAGTCTGGTGGCTAATAATATCCCGACATCCACCTCTTCCAGATAAGAGTCATTTCCACAGTAACCGCAGAAAAATCCCCCATTTTCCCTTATATACGAATAGATGGCATAGGAAGTCTCCAGGGCGATCTTCTTATCATAGATGATCTTGCCATCCCGGCAATCAGTGATTACCGTTCCGTTGGAGCCGATGGTATAGCGAATTCCCGGCACATCCCCAACCTTGGACATAATACTTCGGAAGGTACGGCCGGAAGTCGGGATGAACAGGATATCATGATCCAGAGCTTTCCCAAGTACGTTTTTCGAATATTCTGATAGATTACTGTCAGAACGGAGCAGAGTTCCGTCCAGATCGATGGCAGCGATTTTCATAAATTGAATCCTCTTTAATTTATAATTTGATAATACAATTAATACATATTTCTACATGAATTTATGCATGAGATATCATCGTTTTAAAAATGTATGTTTGATTATAGCATGATGGTATATTTTCAGTCAATTGAGAAGAGTCCGGTGAAGAAGTAAGCGAATCCGAATATGCAGAATCATTCATGTAAAATGGATTGATAAAGGAATCATTATAGTGGTAATATCTAGATAAATATTTATGGTGAAGGAGTGTGGAGATATGGAAGACAGACGCTATCTTTTTGAAGAAGACGAAGTATCCCATGCCCTGGCAGTCATGGCTCTCCCGGCCAACGCCAGCCAGCTGATTACACTGGTATATAATCTTGCAGATACATGGTTTGTGGGCAGAACAAATAATCCTTATATGGTGGCTTCCTGTTCCCTGGTACTTCCCGTTTACATGCTGACCATTGTCATATCAAATATCTTTGGGGCAGGTGGGGGGACCTTGATTTCTCGTCTGATTGGAAACGACAATGATGAAGAAGCCTCCAGGGTATCCTCTGCCTGTATATGGATGGCTCTGGTTTCGGCTGTTGTTTTTTCCTGCTTATGTTTATGGGGAATGACCCCCCTGCTTCGATTTCTTGGAGCCAGTGACAATATCCTGGAGTATTCCAGACAATATATGTTTTATGTGGTTGTTCTTGGGAGTATTCCGGTTATCCTCAACAATACTTTATCTTCTTTGCTCCGCAGTATCGGGCTTTCCTCACAGGCCTCTTTCGGCCTCAGTATGGGTGGACTGTTAAACATCCTGCTGGATCCCTTATTCATGTTTGTGATCCTTCCGGATGGAAAGCAGGTCATGGGGGCAGCCATTGCCACTTTGCTTAGCAATATTATAGCCTTAATCTATTTTATCGTGACCTACAGGAAAGCCTGTTTGAAGACAGTACTTAGAATCCGCATCAAAGGCAGGTATCCTACGGCAGGCTCATTAAAAGATATTTTCGGGGTAGGATTTCCTGCAGCTGCAGGTATCTTTCTCTTTGATCTGTGTACCATTGTGATCAATCGATTGTCCGCTTCCTTTGGGGATATCGAACTGGCAGCCATAGGGATTGTACTTAAGGCAGAACGGTTGCCGTTGAATATCGGAGTCGGAATCTGCATGGGAATGGTACCATTACTTGCGTATAACTATTCCTCAGGAAACAGAGAGAGGATGGATGCAGTATTCACTTTTGGCAGGGCAGTGGGACTGGGAATCGGTCTGATCAGTGTGATTTTATACTATGTCTTCGCGCCGGTCATCATGCAGGCATTCATCGGAGATGCAGATACGGTACGATTTGGTACCCAATTCCTAAGGGCAAGATGCTTTGCTACTCCCCTTATGTTTCTTTGCTTCTCCATGGTACATTTTACCCAGGCAATCGGACGCGGAAAGGAGTCTTTGTGGCTCGCTGTTATCCGTCAGCTTATTTTCAATATTCCTTTGCTTTTTCTGCTTAGCAGATTGTTCGGTATGAAAGGGATCGTATGGACACAGGCTTTGGCAGATTTCTTTACCGTGATAATATCTTATATCATATACATTGGCATCCGCAAGAAAGAAGGATGGCCTGTCAGGATATAACGAGGCAGATATCTGATATATATATATTGATAACATCTGATATACATTGATGAAGGAGAACTGTGATGGATTTAACAAAAGTTGGAAGTCAGGCCTTTCTTGCCTTAGGACTGGGGGCATTGCTTGCCTTCGTCCTGCCGCTGGGGATCGCTTTGGCCTGGAAATTTATCAAAAAAGAAAAATTCACGACGATTCTCGTGGGTGCTGCCACATTTCTGCTATTCGCTTTCATCCTGGAAAAACCGCTTCAGGCATTGGTGATATCTGTAGACCATCCTGTAAGCAGATTTTTAACCAGTCATCCGGTATGCTGGGCTTTGGTAGTCGGTTTATTTCCGGGTATCTTTGAGGAGACCGGACGACTGATGGCTTTCAAGACCTTGTTAAAAAATCGAAATAACAAAGAAACTTCTATCTCTTATGGAATCGGTCATGGTGGCTTTGAAGTCATGATCGTGTTGGGGTTAAATTATATCATCTATCTGTCATATGCCTTTATGATCAATGCCGGTATGTTCCAGACTTTAATTGATCAGGTTTATGCACAGGCACCGGAACAGGTGGACGCATTGTATACTATGGCGAATCAGATTGCCCATATTACCATTCCGGATATCGGGATGGGCTTTCTGGAGAGAGCATTTGCTCTCCTGTTCCATATCGGTGCCTCGATCCTTGTCTTCTATGCCTGTAAGGAAAATGGCAGGTTTATTTTATATCCTATAGCAATTCTCCTGCACACTGCCATGGATTTCATTGCCGGCCTGGCCATGATAGATGTAATTCAACTGCCTGTCCTGGCGGTGGAAGGGATTTTTGGGGCATTTGGAATACTGACGTTTTGCGCTGCATATTTTCTGCTTTACCGTAAAAGGGGGTCAGACCCCTTTATGGGGTCTGACCCCCAATAGATGACTTTAGTAAATTTAGAAAGGAGGTACATGATGGCCGGACATTTTGGCGGACACGGTCCGCGGGGATTTTTAACAGAAGAGGAGAAGGGGAATGCACCGAAGTTGTCCCTGCCGCTTTTAAAGCGGATACTTTCCTATCTGTTACCGTATCGTCTCCAGTTTATATTGGTGTTTCTGACGATTCTCATATCTTCGATCGTCGGTCTGTTTCCGGCAATCATTACCGGTCGGATCGTGGACGATGCACTGACCGGTCACAGCTTTCCACTGTTGGTCCGACTTTTAATTCTGGCGCTGATTACCATGACAGCCAGTCAGCTGATTCGCCTGCTGGAGAGTTATATCAATTCTTGGATCTCCCAGAGGATCATCTTTGATATGAAAAATGAGATGTACAGGCACCTGGAGTATATGCCTCATGCTTTTTTTACAACGGAAAAGCAGGGTGATATCATCACCAGGATGAATACAGATATCAGTGGGGTGAGCTCTGTGATCAGTGGTACACTTTCATCTCTGGTAAGCAATACTGCCACCGTGGTAACAACCCTGATTGCCATGTTTGCCATGAGTCCGAAGCTTGCATTGGCAGGTATCGTGGTAATACCATTGCTCATCATTCCCACACGAACAGCCGGGAGACGCCGATACAATCTGCTGACGAAAAGTCAGGAAAAACAGGATGAGATGAATCAGATCATCAATGAAACTTTATCGGTAAGCGGATCCCTTTTAGTGAAGATATTTGCAAGGGAAGAGAAGGAATATAATCGATTTGTAGAGGTGAATAAAGAGGCTACGAGGCTTTCTCTGAAAGAAGCCACCAGCGGAAGACTTTTCTTTGTCATGATGGGGATGTTTACCCAGGTTGGACCTTTGTTGATTTATTTTGCCGGTGGTGTCCTGATCATCCGGCAGCTGGACCCCGGACTTACAGTAGGTATGGTGACAGCTACGGTTTCTCTGGTGAACCGTATGTACCGGCCGGTGGAATCCCTGCTGAATGTTCAGGTTGATTTTACCAGATCACTTGCATTATTTACCCGTATCTTTGATTACCTGGACAGGGAAAATGCCATCAGAAATCCGGAAAATGGTTTTAAGCCGGATACTGCAAACCAGGATATCATTTTTGATCATGTATCTTTTGGTTATACGACCGAGATTAAGATTCTCAAAGATATGAGCTTCACTGTACCGGGAGGGAAGATGTATGCAGTGGTAGGCCCCTCCGGTTCCGGAAAATCTACCTTGGTGAATCTGATTCCCAGGCTTTATGATGTGAATGATGGAGCTGTCACTATTGCGGGAGTGGATGTCAGGGCATTTGACCTGCCCTGGCTGCGCAGTCAGATTGGTATGGTAACACAGGAAACATATCTCTTTAACGGAACGATACTGGATAATCTGCTCATGGCCAAAGATGATGCAAGTATGGAGGAAGTTCATGAAGCATGCAAGATTGCCAGCATCCATGACTTCATCATGGCACAGCCGGAAGGATACGATACGGTTGTGGGAAACCGTGGACTTAAACTGTCCGGAGGGGAGAAACAGCGCATCAGCATCGCCCGTGTGATTCTGAAGGATCCCAGGATTCT
>CADBOX010000114.1 GCA_902796415.1 uncultured Lachnospiraceae bacterium | reverse complement strand
ACATCCGGCCTTGGAATAAAGCAGTTCGGAGGCACATTTGCCACGACTTTCGGCTCAGAATAATACTGTACTGCCAGGGACAAAGCGCCATAATCTTTGGTCCCCGGTCCAACCTGCATTCGGTCCGCCACCTCTTTCTGAACCATCACCGTGATGGATTCCAGAGGCACACCCTTCTCAAAAAGCCCCATGATAATGGGTGTGGTAATATAATATGGAAGATTCGCCACCACTTTCATAGGTCTTCCCTGGTTCCTTTCCAGGGCCAATTCGGCCAGATCTACCTTCAGGATATCTTCATTGATCACCGTCACATTATCATATCCCGACAAGGTATCTTCCAGAATGGGAATCAGTTTCCGGTCAATTTCCACAGCAACCACTTCTCTTGCAGCCTCTGCCAGATATTGGGTCATGGTACCGATCCCCGGGCCAATCTCCAGCACAAAGTCATCAGAGCCAATCTGGGCCGCATCGATGATTTTCTCCAGCACATGACTGTCGATCAAGAAGTTTTGTCCGTATTTCTTTTGAAAATTAAATCCGTACCTCTGTAAAACAGCAATGGTTTCCTTTGGATTTCCTAAATAAGCCATGGAGTTGTCTCCTTTCAATCCGGGGGCTGGCATCCTGATCATAAAGCTAAGCCATATAGTCTATGGGCATTCTCCCAGGTAATTCTCTCCACATCTTCCCTGTCGCAGCCTTTCAGGCTGGCGATGGCAGCCGCCACATAGGTCAGCCGGTCTGATGAATTCCGCTTCCCTCGATAGGGAACCGGACTAAGATAGGGGCAATCGGTTTCTAAAACAAGATGGGACAGAGGTATCTCCTCCACCACCCTTTTTAATACTTTGGAATTCTTGAAGGTCACAACACCTCCGATTCCCAGATAGTATCCCAGTTTCACATATTCCCGCGCCATCTCAACAGAACCGGAATAGCAATGAATCACACCCTGGGTGGACCCGGCGTGGACGTCTCTCATAATCTCGAAGGTATCCCGGGCGGCATCTCTGCTGTGAATGACTACCGGCAGGTTTTCCTCCTTGGCCAGTTCCAGCTGACGTATGAACCACTCTTTCTGCATGTCTTTGGAGGATACCATCCAATGATAGTCAAGCCCGATTTCGCCGATGGCAAGAATCTTGTCTTTCCTGCTCATCTGGCGGATGATCTCCAGTTTCCCCGGATCAAGCTCCTCCACATGATCCGGATGGATGCCCACAGTGCCATACACAAAGGGATACTCCTCCGTCAGTTTTACGGTTGCTTCCAGGGAATCCCACTCTGCAGCGATATTTACCACCTTTTCTACACCCGCATCCTTCAGACCTCGCAGGACCTGATCCCTGTCTTCCTCGTACTGTTTTGAATTATAATGTGCATGGGTATCAAATATCATCTTTTATGCCTCACTTGTAATCCGTTGCCGGTAATGTCTTTACAATCGCTCTAACTATTATAGGATAAATGGATGCAATCGTCCACTTATAAATCAGGCACACTATAAATATATTTACAGCTATGTTGCATCAGAATCCCATATAGAGATTGAAAAAAAGACCTGCTTGGATATATAATAAACACAGTTATACAATAAAAAAGGAGTTTTTCATGAATAGGTTTCATTTTCGTAAAGTCATATCCACCCTGGTACTTTGTCTCGTCCTCTGCCTGTTCTCAGGCTGTAAATCCTCAACGCAGGCAGGGTTTGGCCACTTTCTGGATGAATGTCTGAAGAATTACGGTCAGGAGAACTATCTTTTTACAAAATCCTGTTTTGAGGATCCCTCCTCCCAAGGGATCGGATTGGAACAAAGTTCTCCCTTTGGAAACAGGAGCCCTGTTGCCATAGAAGAAAAAGCGGACAAGACACAGGATATGCTGACAAAGCTTAAAACTTACGATACTACGAAGTTATCGATTCCGCAGCAGCAGCTTGCCATCATACTGAAAGACAAACTGCAGCTGGATAAAGAGATGTTAATAAAATATCCTTATCATGCCACTACACTGGGAAAAAACGGAGATGCGATTTCCACCATCTCCTCCCTGATTCTGTATGAATTCCACAACAGCAAAGATGTAGAAGAATATCTGGAGCTGCTGGATAATATTCCGGAATACTATGAAGAGATATACGAGTATGAAAAAGCCCGCAACGATGCCGGCATCCTTACTTCCATCACATTGATCCAGGATACTTCGGAAGCCCTGAATTCTTTTCTGACAGACAACGTGGAAGAAAACATTCTGGTACAAAGTTTTGCCGAGCGACTTGAGGAAGTTCCGGATCTTACAAAAGAAGACAAAACAGACTACCTGGGCAGGAATGAACTGGCAGTCCGGGAAACTGTCCTTCCTGCCATCAGGCATCTGGACAGTACTCTGACAAGTAAGTTACAGTACTCCATGGAACAGGATTCCATCTCCTCTTATCCCGCCGGATCTGCATATTATGAGTTCCTTCTGAAATCAGATGTAGGAACCCGCCTGTCTCCGGAGGAATGCAGGACAGCCCTTCAGGAATTATACCAGCAGGCTTTTGAAGAGAGAGAACAATTATATAAGAATAATCCGGATCTGGATTCCGAATACTACAGTGCCTTCCCTGCCTATACGGAACCGGAAGATATCATGGAAGATCAAAGGCAGAATACTTTGGTCTATTTCCCTAAGACGGACTCCGTCACATGTACTTTCCGGGAGATACCTGATGTTCTGTCCGACCCGGACCATACAGCATACTATATCAAGCCAGCCCTGGATGAGAGTTCCGATAATACAATCTTTATCAACTCCCTTCTGACAGGGGAGGAAGAGCTCTACGGTATTCTGGCCCATGAAGGTTATCCGGGGCACCTCTATCAGACCAATTATTTTTATAATAACCTGTATCATCCCCTCCAGCTCTATCTGACAAACAGCGGGTACGAAGAAGGCTGGGCTACCTATGCAGAGATGTTCCAGTACGATTTCCTGTCCTTTTCCAATAAAGAGGAAGAGATCACAAAGCAGCTCCGGACCCTGTATAAGGATCAGGCTTTGATGAAGCTATGTATCACTTCCCTGGCCGATCTGTATGTAAATTATGATGGTCATACTCAGGAAGACCTGGTGAAGTATCTGGATCAATACAATGTTCCTGCCGAAAACGTAGAATCGGTCTATCATTATGTGATAACCAATCCTGTGGATTCTCTGAAATACAGTATCGGATATCATGAATTCCTTGAGCTGGTGCCTCCTGACAGCGGGAAGACGCCTATCCAGGAATCCCATGAATCTCTTCTCCGATACGGTCCTTGCCCTTTTTATATCCTGTCATCACTGATTGGGTTTTTTCAACAATAAATCAGGCAGATAATGTATAGTTTTAAGAATTGTGGCAAGAACATGTTGTAATTCTCAGGAAAAAGTGATATTATGACTTGGTTAAAAATCAAAAAGATACTATAGATAACACCTATATAAGGAAGGTAGTTGTTTCCATGAAAAACGATGAGAAAATAGATATTATTCTTGACCAGACATCTGAGGAAGAACTCACCGCGGAAGAAGTCAAACAACGGAATTACGAAACTGCCATGCGCTACATGGGCATAGCTGAGCACATGAAGCAGTACGAAGAGCAGGATAAATACTACAATCGTGCCATCGTCTGGCTGAAAAAGATCAATGACAAAGAGGAATACTCAGATCTGATCCATGAATTAAACACAAAAAAATTCTACTATCGGACGGTAGGAAAGATTAATCTCTATGAGGAGGCCTGCCATATTCGTGACACCGCAAAATCTCCTCAGGATTATTATTCTGCCCAGACTCTTTTCTTACGTATCGCCAACTATGAACCAAAGCATCCTATTCGCAAAAGCTGGGTCAGCCCGGAACTCTATGCCAAAGCCATGGAGTGCGCTGACTCCAAAGAGCAGGCAGAATACTGTGAGAAGATGGCCCTGGATCAGGAAGCGGCCGACCGTCGGCATAGTCTGATCGCCAGCATCGCTTTGATCATAGCCATCATGGCACTGGTTCTGTTCTCAAGAACTACCATGGCCCGCCGGGTCCTGGCTATAGGTTATGAGTTTATCGGTAGTTATACCGGGGCATATCAGAAATATGATGCCGTCTATCGACGTACCGGGGAGAAGGAAGCTTATCTGAGATACCTGGATAATCGTTATAAAGCTGCAGAAAAAGAATTACAAAGAGGCGATACCGAAACCGCCTATTCCGATTATAAGGCAGTCGCCAGCCCGGAAGCAGGTTTTGGGTATGACAGTGGTTATGAAGACAGCAGAGCGAAGTTCACAGCTCTTGAGATAGAGAATGTTAAGAATGGTGTCCTGGGTGAAGTGGTACATTTTGCCCGAATGGACTGGCGAGTCCTGGATATCCAGGGAGACCGGATTCTTCTTGGGAAAGACCATGCTCTTGGTTCCACCCCATTTAACACCACTGCAGATGAGAATGTGACCTGGTCCACTTCCTCC
This sequence comes from uncultured Lachnospiraceae bacterium, assembly GCA_902796415.1. Taxonomy (GTDB): domain Bacteria; phylum Bacillota; class Clostridia; order Lachnospirales; family Lachnospiraceae; genus Anaerobutyricum. The sequence goes on along the minus strand of CADBOX010000114.1, from coordinate 15,046 downwards.
GTCAGAGAATGGCTCAATAACGCTTTCCTGCATGAGAACTTCTACGAGGAAGAGTGCACCAGAATTGTGGATACTACTGTGAAAACTCCGGAAAATCCGGATTATCCCGGAGTGGATCCCGGAGAGGACACCATAGATAAATTATTCCTGATGAGTGTCGACGAAGTACATACTTATTATGATCAGCTTCATCCGACAGAAACCTGCTGGTGGCTGAGAACTCCCGGTGCTTTTAAAGGATCTATGGCTTTTGTGTACCGTAATAAAGAAGTTATGGGTTATGGATATGATGTGACAAACACCGAGATTTCCGTGAAACCTGCTATGTGGGTGTCCATCAAATAATCAGATACAAACAGAAAAAAATAAGACAGAAAAAGCATCGTACGCGCGTACGATGCTTTTTTGGTAACATGGTATTATATATATTGTTATATATATTTAGAATAAACCTGTGATTAAACCTTCATCTGTCACGTCAATGCCGAATGCTGCCGGCTTCTTTGGAAGACCAGGCATAGTCATGATGGCTCCGGTCAGAGCTACCACAAATCCGGCACCGGCACTTACATATACGTCTCTTACTGAGATCTTATATCCCTGAGGACGTCCCAGTTTATTCTGGTCATCAGAGAGGGAGTACTGGGTTTTTGCCATACATACCGGCATGTTTCCAAAGCCCAGCTCCGTGAGATTATTCAGAGTCTTTAAGGCTGCAGGATCAAAGTTTACGCCATCTGCGCCGTAAATCTCTTTTGCGACAGTTTCAATCTTCTCCTTGAGAGGCATCTCATCAGGATAGAGCACATGGAAATGGCTCTCTTTCTCTTCCAAAGTCTTGATTACCTTTTCTGCCAGAGCGATTCCGCCTTCTCCACCTTTTGCCCACACTTCGGATAATGCGAACTCACATCCTCTTTCCTCACAGAAGTTTCTGATGTATTCATATTCTGCTTCTGTGTCTGTCAGGAAGGAGTTTAATGTCACAACGATCGGTACATCATATTTCTGAAGGTTCTCGATGTGCTTCTCCAGATTGCAGATGCCCTTAGCCAATGCATCCAGGTTCTCCTCGGCAAGATCTGTCTTGGGAACACCACCATTATATTTTAAGGCACGAACCGTGGAGACAAGTACGACTGCATCCGGTTTTAATCCGGCAAAACGACATTTGATATCGAGGAACTTCTCAGCGCCCAGGTCAGCACCGAATCCGGCCTCTGTGATGGTGATGTCGGATAACTTCATAGCTGCTTTAGTGGCACGCACACTGTTACATCCATGAGCGATGTTTGCAAAAGGACCACCGTGAACGATGGCTCCGGTGTGCTCCAGAGTCTGAATCATATTGGGTTTGATGGCATCTTTCAGGAGTGCTGCCATAGCTCCTACAGCATTGAGCTGCTTAGCTGTGACAGGATTGCCATCCATATCGTATGCAACGATGATTCTTCCGAGCCTCTTCTTGAGATCCACGATGTCCTCAGCCAGGCAAAGAATCGCCATGATCTCAGTGGCAACCGTGATGACAAAATGGTCTTCTCTCACGAATCCGTCTGCCTTGTTGCCAAGACCTACCACGATATTACGAAGGGCACGGTCATTCATATCCAGACAACGTTTCCAGATGATCTGTCTGCTGTCGATGCGAAGTTCATTTCCCTGATGGATATGATTATCAATCATAGCTGCCAAAAGGTTGTTTGCGGAAGTGATGGCATGAAAGTCTCCGGTAAAATGCAGGTTCAGATCTTCCATGGGGACCACCTGTGCAAAGCCGCCGCCTGCGGCGCCGCCTTTGATACCGAAGCAGGGTCCTAAAGAGGGTTCTCTCAGTGCAACCAGACATTTTTTACCGAGTAAATTCAATGCCTGGGCAAGACCGATACTGGTGGTTGTCTTTCCTTCTCCTGCAGGAGTCGGGTTGATGGCTGTAACCAGAACGAGCTTTCCTTCCGGGTTCCCTTCGATTCTCTCCATCAATTCATCAGAGAATTTGGCCTTATACTTGCCGTATAATTCCAGATCATCTTCCATGATTCCGTATTTTGCGGCGACTTCACGAATAGGGAGTAATTTGGCTTCCTGAGCAATCTGAATATCTGTCTTCATAATAGATTCCTTTCTTTTTCATCATAATAGAATAGAAAAGGGCAACTTCAGCAGTTAGAAGTTGCCCAGACGGTCGGCTTTTTAATCCATCTGATTACACTGTGTCAATTCACATATCCGTCAGTAACCAGATTTCAAACTGTTCTTATCTTCACATATTTCAAAATGTTTGTCAATTCGCTATTTTCACATTTCGTCAACAAAAACATGATAGGAATTTGGTAAAAAGATATAATGAACTACATGAAGAAGGCCATAAGATTTTAAGCCTGCAGTTTTTCTATGGCCGCTCTCATCCTCTCCAGAGTCTCCTCTTTTCCGATGATTTCCATAATCTCGGTGGCTCCGCCAGGAGTCATCTGTTTACCTGAAACCGCCGTGCGGACCGGCCACATGACAAGCCCCGGTTTATATCCTTTCTCGGTGGCATATCCTTTCAGCATCTCATATAACGCATCATTGGAATAATCCTCCTGGGACTGGGCCAGCGGAAGCAGATCCTCAAGGATAGCAAGGGATTTCTCAGGATTACATTTGTTTTTCTTATTATTGTACAGGGAGATATCGTAATCCGGGACCTCCTGGAAGAAGCCGGCGATCTCACAGATATCCGGGAAGGTCTCGATTCTGGTCTTCACCAGGGACGCCACCTTTTTGAGGTCAAATTCTTTCTGAATCGTCTCCTTAAGATAAGGTTCTGCTTTCTCGTAGAAAGCATCGAAATCCATGGCCTTCAGGTATTCTCCATTCATCCATCTTAATTTCACCATATCAAACACAGCCGGGGATTTGCTGATGTGATGGTAATCGAAAGCTTCCACCAATTCTTCGAGAGAGAAGATTTCCCTGTTGTCCGGAGAACTCCACCCCAGCAATGCCACAAAATTCACTACAGCCTCGGACAAGAATCCCTGTTCAATCAGGTCTTCGTAGGAAGAATGACCTGATCGTTTGGACAGTTTCTGGTGTTGTTCATTGGTGATCAGAGGACAATGGATATATTTGGGTTCCTCCCAGCCAAATGCCTCATACAGACGGGTGTACTTAGGCGCAGAGGAAAGGTATTCATTACCTCTTACTACATGAGTGATACCCATGAGATGGTCATCAATCACGTTGGCAAAATTATAGGTAGGATATCCGTCCGATTTGATGAGGATCATATCGTCAAGCTCCGCGTTGGGCTGACTGATATCACCATAAATCTCGTCATGGAACCTGGTTTCTCCTTCATTGGGTACGTTGGCGCGGATCACATACGGGATTCCGGAAGCAAGCTTCTCCTCCACTTCTTCTTTGGACAGATGAAGGCAATGCTTATCATACACACTGATTTCTTTATCACCGACAACCTGTTTTAAAGAATTCAGTCTCTCCTGGTCACAGAAACAGTAATATGCCTCTCCTTTTTCGATGAGCTGTTTGGCATAGTCCATATATAAACCGGATTTTACCCTTTCACTCTGGATGTAGGGCCCATAGCCCTTGTCCTTATCCGGGCCTTCATCATGATGCAGACCTGTGGCTTCCAAAGTGCGGTAGATGATGTCCAGGGCTTCCTCGTAGAATCGCTCCTGGTCGGTATCTTCTATTCTCAAGATAAAATCTCCACCCTCGTGTTTGGCTATCAGATAGGTATATAAAGCGGTACGAAGGTTACCCACATGCATTCTTCCGGTGGGACTCGGTGCAAATCTTGTTCTGATCTTACTCATTTATGCAATTCCTCTCTTTCTCACATCTTACCTGATTATAAGATAAATATCCTGATAATTCAATCATTTTCCCCACAGGATCTCTCACCTCCCCCTGGCGGGTACCGTCTGACGCTGATATCAGTAAAAATCGAGAAAAGCATTTCCGGCTTTCCATTTGAATTAAACCATGTACTGTGGTACTCTTACTAACGTACAGAAAAAGAAAGATGGAAGATTCCGGTGGAATCAGCCATCTCAGAAAGGAGTTTTCTCATGCTGTCGTCTTTTTTATCAGTTTTACCGGATCCCTCTGCAGCCAACGAGGCTTTTTCAAAAGGGCTGGATCTTATCATATCTTTATTGGAAGGCAGCGATAGCACTGCCTCCAACCTGCTAACCGCAGGGATGAAAGAGATTAATACAACCTATTCTCTTGTTATGGCAGGTATCGCCCTGGTCCTGGCGCTGGCCGGATGTTTCTTCGGCTACAAATTATCCAGGCTTTTCATGACTTTATCCGGTTTTCTGGCAGGAATCTTTATCGGTTCATTTGTGGCCATAAAGTTTCTCCATGCATCAAACGGCATTTTTCTCTTATGTGCCATCGCAGGGGGATTGATTTTCTCCATATTTGCCTACACAATCTATCAGGCAGGAATCTTTGTCCTATGTTTCCTGCTATCCTTTACGGTAGCTGCCAATCTGGTTCCTCTGGAAGGAAATATCCGGTTCTTTGTATGTCTGGTCATTGGATTTATCGTAGGCACTCTGGCCATCAAGTATGTGAGACCGATGATCATCCTGTCTTCGGCTATCTCATGTGCCTATGCAGCCTCCCGGTCTCTGGTGAAGCTAGGGCCGCTCACAGGACTGGCTTTCTTCAGGCAGTCTTATGCTATGGCGGCCTCATTCCTGGCTTTGTGCCTTCTGGGTTGTCTGATTCAGTTCTTCACCACATCAGATTCTGATTCCAGAGACAAGAGAAAAAAGAAAAGATAAGAGAAAAACAAAACTGTGGGACTTATTCCTCCCACAGTTTTGTTTTACCCTCTTTTAAGCTTCTTTTCACATCGATGATCCTCTGGTTATCTGATCCCCGAAATCGCAGAGATATATTTTTCTCCTTTTCCAGAAAAGGTCCATCCACCAGCACGTCAAGGCAATCCAGGATGTCTCTGGTATACTCCCAGGAAGGAAGCATTCTATTCAGGACATCCTCCTCAAAAAGGTAGCCGGTGTAACACCAGATAGTTTTTTCCGGAAACATGTCTTTTACCTTTTTCAGGAAAGGCGCAAGGACTGCCTGGTTGGCATATTCCAAGGGCTCCCCGCCAAGAAGTGTAAGTCCGCTGATATAGGGTGGTTCCAACAGACTGAGGATCAGTTCCTCCGTCTCGGGTAAGAAGGGTCTGCCATAGTGAAAATCCCAGGTTTCCGGGTTGAAACACCCTCTGCAATGGTGGGTGCATCCACTGACAAAAAGAGAGACTCTGACACCGATTCCATTTGCAATATCACATTTTTTAATCTCACCATAATTCACAATCCTACCCTCCTGTCTGTCAGAATCATTATACGCCAAGTCCAAAAAGCTGTCAAAAACGCCGGAGGCTAATGTTTGTTATAATGGAAGATCCACAGGTCATCCGCAAAAGCAATCTCGTCCCCTTCCGTTAATAAAACCAGCTCCTCCGGCAAAACCTTTTTCCGGTTTACAGTCGTCCCATTTTTTGAATTAAGATCTTTCAGATAATAGTCTTCTGTCTCACCTCTGAGGATAACGGCATGCTGTCTGCTGACTGCCCTGTTCTTTATGGGAAGCTGATTTAATCCGGCTTCACTTCCAATGTAGAAAGGAAAAACCTGGATTTCTATGGATTCACCGGAATGATCGGAAGATAATACCGGCTTATCAGAACAGGAAGGCAAACTAAGAAAAACTGTCTCATCATAAGTTTCCTCCTCCCATTTCTCCCGAAAATCTTCTTTCCATTTTTCCGGGAAATCATCTTCCCACTCCGGCAGAGGATGATTCTTGTTTTCTTCCGGGTCAGGATCCGTTGTTTGGGTTTTCTTCTTCACGGCAAATAATCTCATCCCTATCGAAAGCAAGATTACAAAGACTAAAATGACCACGGCGAGACAAATAGTTAGAAAGAGGGTGGCTCCCCTGATAGACACACAGTAACATAAATAGAAAAAGCCCGCCAGATTTACACCCAAAGGCAATAAGAGCAATGTACGGAAAGGTCGGGTCCTTGTCTCTTTCCGCCCGAAGGACAAATCTGTGTGATTTGGAACCTCAATCTCTGAAGGTGCGTCTGCGTATATACCGGCATCCGCCCGGTTTTCCTTATATTCTTCCGGTTCTTCCAGAATCATCTGACTCAAGCCTTCCTTCTTCATACGATGGAGTGTGTGATAAACCAGGTCCAACGCCTTCCTGTCATGATAGTCCAACACTGATAAAACAAACAGCAACAGATCCTCCATCCTCCTCTGTATATTTTCCTCTTGGAAAGGTGTATACAGCCAAAGAAGTCTCCCCTTTTCATCCACAAAAATCTCTTCTTTTTTAAGACTTACCTGGTCCAGAGAAAGCAAATATTCTTCAATATCTATGAACATCTGACGGATTCCCTGCAATATACTCCGGCATTCTTCATAACCTGTCTTTCTTGATCCCACCCAGGTCTGGAGGGAGCAGCGCCCTGTAATCTCATAATACACAGCCTTTATCCCATCGATATCTCTGACCTGCAATGGCAGAAAGGATTCGGGCTTATTGTAGCGGATCATGGGTACTTCCGTCGTCCTGTAATATTGATTCTCTTTAAAATCACAGACCATATAGATATGCAGGTCTTCTTTCACAAGTTCTATTTTTCTTCCCCCTTCCCTGTAGATTTCCATGTCATAATACGAATCCAATCTTCACGATTATCGAGGGCTACCTTTGATGTATCCGTGAAGGCAAGTCCGTGCTCACCTAAGAAGAAACGGATGTCAGCTCTTGCAGTGACGGTAGCGAAAGAAATCGTCAGATTACAGGACTCCAGATTCGCGAGAATCAGTCGTTCACGGATTCTCTGTCCAAGCACTTCTTTCTGCTTCCGTAGAGAATTCTTCTTCCCATCTCGCCAATCATTGGAAACTTCCTGGGCACTTCGTTGAGTCTCACTTCGTATCACTCCCATATCAAAGAAAAAGAAGAGCAGCAGAATACTTCCCATAATAAAGATCCATATCATGGGAATAATAATCGCAACCTCCACCACGGCGGCTCCTTCTTCCCGGTTCCATATTCTATCTGTTATTTCCCATGATTCTTTCCACATTCCGAACATACCCTCATTCCAGAGATCTCACTCTTCTTCATCAGACGGACGGATCTTTTTAAACCACTGCAAGACAGGCTAGAATGATAACAATCACCGTATTTGGTGTAATATAATTGTGTCGGTCCCTGTCCTGCCTTGATACATTTCTCACATTTGCGATAATGGCTGCTTCCCAACACTTTTTGTACCTGATCAGGATCGGTCAGACGTATAGTCAGGTGACTGCAGCTTAGGCTGGTATGATACACTTTACCATACTTGGCCACGTACACTGTATCACTGTCTTCTTCCCCCTCTTCTCCGACATGAGGAGTATAACCGGTAAATTTTCTGCAGGACACCTGGATGGTGCGGTGAAGCATAAACCATTTGAAAAAGGGAACCGGCACTCTGAGTGCATATCGGGCTTTCAGACTGACATGATCTTTCCCGGATTCCTGTGACAGTAAGATACCTCCTCTGCCTCCCATTACAAAAGACGAATTCACTGCTTTTTTATCGAGATAGATTGTAAAAACTGCTTTGATATTAAGCATGCCTCCTAGTTTTTTCAGGTTTTTGCGGGTGTCATCTTCTCCCTTATCTCCGTTTCCGCTCTTTCTTTTGGGTACAGATTCCTGCTTTGCGTAGACACGGGCAGTCTGCATCGTTGCATGATAAATGGAGGTTTCAGCCAAAATAAACTGGGCGATAGTACACAATGTGCATATTGCACACAGAAAAAAGGGAAGTACCAGGGATGCCTCCACAGTGGCGGAACCCTTGTCCCGATTGACAGGGTGGGGAGTCATATCTTCTGATCCGGATCGTGCCTGTGCCTGGAGAGCTGTTTTATTATTCATAAAATATTCGCATTTCTTAGGATCAGACATATTCTCACCCCACCCCCTTTCTCATCTCATAATAATCTATCGGTAAGATACGGTTCTGCTTAAATGAAGGGAATAATTTCCCTCATTCGTCAGTCCAAATGCGATAAGCTTCCGATAAAAGGGAGTCCAGGAATGATCTCCCGTCCATGAGAATGAAAAGATGCATTCTTTCATCAGGAATTCCGGTTCTTCCAAGCTGACATTACACTGCATGATATCCATCATGCGATATAATAATTTTCGGCCTGCAGACCTTACTATAAGTAACAAAACCAGGTATTGCTGGTAATTGGCTCCTTTTTTCACTTTGATAATCTCAGACCTGTCTCTTATCTTTGTAACCGCGTTGAAAAAGGTCAGATTCCAGTTATCCCGTGTTTTAACAAGAGCCACTTTCTCTCCGGAGAACAAAGCCCTGACTTCCAACAGAGATTCCCCGCAGCTAAGGGAAGCTATCAGCAACATGGATACTTCTTTCATCCCTTCGGGCATACCGAATAAACCTGCCAATGCCAGTGCCATGGTATCTGCCTGACTCTTAATCTCCGGATCATTTAATGCGAAAGTGTAATTGGTAAGAAAGCGCATCAGAAACATCTGATCCGCCACATACTTAAGGTTCGCCTTATCCTTTGTCTTTCCTCCGATCAGATATTCAATCTCATAGTCCAACCGGTGATCTTTCTCCCTGTCCTTTCTCTTATAATGGGTAAAACATTCAAAAATATAAGGAATCAGGTACCCGTCTGAGCTGATCAGGGAATCGTTTTTCAGGAATCGAGTGCCTTCCTGACATAATTGTTTCAGTTGGGAAAAACCGGTGGCAGAAAAATCCTCCAGACGGAAAGCAATCCGATCACTCCAGCGGTTCCCGGAAGGCAGAGAATCTCTGGAGGCCAGTTGGAGGGATGAGATGGAACTCTGATCATCAACCACATAAAGAAGAATCCCTGAGTGGAGGATCGATCCCAGTACCTTCTTCCACTCCTTCCAGTTTTTCCTTATTTTTTCATCCTCCCCGGACGCCACCGGATTCCCAGAAGGCGGTGTGGAAGAGGAGGACTCTTTCTCCTCCATATCAGTTAGTATTTCTTCTGAAGAACGATACTCCAGGCTCTTTTGCAATTCATTCAATATCTCCGGCAACTTTTTTATCCCCTGGCAGGTCTCCCATCTTTTTATCTGATCCAGCAACTCCTTTCCGCCATCATCCAAAGCTTTTTTGCTGGAATCCAGAGTAATCTCCGAATCCAGTCCGCCGAAAAAACCGCCTGATGACAGATGATTCTCCACAAGATTCTTCCCGTCCGAGATGATATCCGCCTCTTCTCTGGGATCCATCAGGAAAATATGGTATCTGTCAAAGAGGGGTCTGTCATACTGAGCCAGGATATCCTCCCCGGCCAGATCAAAAGCCTCCTCCACCACGGACGCTTTGGCATACTCTCTCATTCCTCCGAAAACGAGGAAACCGACACCAAGCATCAGGAAGAAAAGCAGAGAAAGGAAGACTGTGATCTGTCCGGAGCAGTCATTTGATCTTGCCCACATTGCTGTTAATCGTATTGAATATCGTCGATACGACATTCTTGATGTTTGTCTGAAAGATGATCACCAGCCCAATCAGAACAACGATAATCAATATGACCTCAACAACACCCATTCCACTCTCATCCGATAAAAAATCATGAAGCATCTGTTCACCTCCCATCATCTAATCTCACAGTAAAATCATCTTCTTACTACTTGTTGCATGATAATTAATCGAAATCGCCGGGGATAATCATCATTTCCTCTTCTGTAATCATGTTTTATGAAAACGGTCCGCAGACCCATAAAACAGCAAAGTTATATATGGTTTAAATGCCATAAAATTGCATGAAGGCCGGTGACATCACCAATATCATGGTGATGAAAAGAAGGAGAATCATCGGAAACAAGAGCCTGGTGGATGCTTCCTCCCCTTCCCGCCTTATATAATCAATCTGTACCTGGAATGCTTCCTGTTGCTCCTTCTCCATCATGGAACGAATCTCCCGGGCTCCTTTGGAGAAACTCTGAGTCATGAGCATTGCAAACCTGCCGTATATTTTTTCCTGAAAGTGATTCCCCCATTCCAGACAGACTTCCCTGGGACGCAGTCCCATATGCAGGCAATGGTTCATCACTCGCATCTGTTCAAAAGCATATCTTCGCTCCCGGGCTTCCAGGCCCTTCTCATAATCTTTGCAGATACGTTCCACGGCATTGGAGAAAGACAGGCCTGCTCCCATATAGAGGGTCAGCAAATGAACGATCAGAGGAAAATCTTCCATATTCTGCTTATGACGTTTCTGCTTCTTCTCACCAATCTGGCTATGGTTCCTCAGAAGAAGCAACACCATAATCCCCAGCAATAAAACGGGCATCTTCCATAGATTTTCCCTGGAAGTCTCCTTCACAGTGATCTCTTTCCATGAAGTATCTACCGAAAAAATCTGTCGGTCCCTTGAGGAAGCTTCCCGGTGATTCAGCGATTCCCGGAATCGCTCGAAAGCGCTTAAGGCCTTCTTCCTCTGGGGGATAATCCTCACCGGTATTCTCTGCTTCCTGGAATAATCTTTATAGACAGCCTCCACAAGAATCGTGGTATTCTCCACCTTTCCCTCCGGAATCTTCAATCCTTCCTCCCCCAGATTCCCACCCCAGTCAATCAACAACAGGTCTTCCGGTTCATAAGTGATCATAAAAGGATAACCATCCAGCTTCTCGATAAAATTCAGAGGGGCAGTCACCGCCTGCAGAGATCTGTTTTTTCCTCTGATCTCCTTCTTCAATTTTCGGAAAAATCCACTGAAAATCTCTTCTTCTTTGTCCTTCGTCAGTTTCTGCTCCTCCAGGATAAAAGATATCTCTTCCTTCTCTTCCCCATCCTCCAGTTCCAGTTGTATCTCCTTCTCTCCTTTCCCGAAGGAATTTCTGGTATAATTAAACTTTTTAGTAAGACAATTGGTAATCGTCAGGATCAAAATTACAGTGAAAATGAGGATAAGTCCCCGATACAGAATGGTAATCTGCCTAAGCTGAAACTGTTCCAATGCCATGCGGTTCTCCAGGCTACTGATGGAATCGTCACGAAATGATGGTTCCAGGAAATGTTTCCAGCCTCTGCGAAAAGCAGCCGGGAGATGTTGTAGTATCCATCGGGAGAACCGATATTCCTTACCGGTTTTTCTCTTATCATGCCTTTTCCTTCTGCCATTCATATCTTTTTCCACTCCTCTCCTGACCGGTCAGACAAAAACATCCCGAGAAATCTTCATGATAGATTCACTCCAAAAAAAACAGACAATAATTCCTGCCAAAGCCAAGGTCATGACCAGTCGGCCGGGAATGGTATGGTAAAGCATATCCAGATAACTGCCATTACTTATCCTAAGGTAGATGACCAGAAAAAAGGGCATCAGAAGCATCAGATTTTTCTCGTAGATCTTACCACTCAAGATGGTCCTGATTTCTTCTGCCGTCTCCATCTTCTTCTGAATCCGGATCATGGAATTCCTCAGAATCTCCACAGAATTACCACCCGTATTTTTCAGAATCTCCAGGATGACTGCAAACTGATGGATATCTTCACTGTCCGTGACAGATGCCATCTCATGAAAAAGGTCTTCCACCGGAATATGAACCTCGATGCCTTGAACCACCAGAGTCATCTGCTCCACAAAGGCATGTTCCTCTCCGTCTATCTCTTTTAGTTCCCGGTAAGCAGCTATACAGGCATTCTCCAGAGAGTAACCGGCCTGCAGGGAAGGCAGCAAGGACTGAAGGAGTTCATAGAATCCTCTCTCATACTGTCTCTTTCTATATCTCATTCTTCTTTTATACATATAATATCCATAAGGGATTAAAAGGAACTGTAAGAAGAAAAACCAGTAGTAGCTGTCGTACCACAAATAGGATAGAGCGCAGATTCCCAACTCACCGGCAACCCATTCCATAGTCCTCTTCCAGCCAGATCCGGTCGCGTACTTGTTCTTCTGCTTCCCCCTGTCCCTCAAAACAACTCTTCCGATATCTCTTCATCCCTTTCTCATAAATCTCTTTCTCACCGTAGGACATCAGGTTACCGGTTTTTTTCAGATCATCTGCTGCGATCAGCCTTCCATCCATATAGGAGAACAAAGGATGGACAGAATAGTTCTCCCCCTCAAGCCCCAACAGCTCGATGATTTCAAGAAGACGTCGCTGTCCCTTCTTCAATCTGCCCAAATGAATCACCAGATCGATGGAGGAGGCAATCTGCCCACGGATTGCCCTCAGAGGAAGATCCATACCCATCAACACCATCGTTTCCAGTCTGGATAGAGCATCCCCAGCCGAGTTGGCATGGATGGAACTTAAGGATCCACTATGCCCGGTTGAGAAAGCCTGCAGCATGGAAAAGGCTTCCGCCCCCCTCACTTCCCCCACTATAATCCGATTAGGCCTCATGCGCAGGCTTGCCTTGATCAGATCGTTCATGGTCACCTCGTTCTCCCCCTCTGCATTGGGGTTTCTGGTTTCCAGTCTCACCAGGTTATCCACATGAAAAAACTGCAATTCTGCAGAATCTTCTATGGTGATTATCCTTTCTTCCTTTCCGATGTAAACGGACAAGGCATTGATCAGGGATGATTTACCGGAATTGGTGGCCCCGCTGATCAGGATATTATAATGCGCTTTCACAAATGTACTTAAAATCGGTTCCAATTCCGGTGGAAAAGATTCGTAACTAATCAGATCCTCTATGGTCATACCCCCTCTCTGGAACTTACGGATTGTTATGGTGGGACCTTCCAGGGAGATTGGCGGAATCACGATATGTACCCTGGATCCATCCGGCAATCTTCCGTCCACCACAGGGGAAGATTCATTCACAACCCGATTGATGGGAGCCAGGATCTGATCGATTATCTGGTATACTTCTTCAGCAGTGTCAAACCGGTCCGCTGTCCTTTGAATCTGACCGTTCCTCTCGATAAACACCTTCTCCGGACCTATCACCATGATCTCAGTTACTTTCTCATCCTTGAGGTATTTCTCCAGGATACCCAGATTCCGGATATCGTCAAAGATCTGCTCCCTCAGGGATGCTTTCTCCGCCAAGGTTCCATAGATATGGCTGCTCTCCCGCAAGATAGCCTGATCAATGGCCCGGTAGATCTGGTCATCTGACAGATTCAGATAATCTCTCAGTTCGTTGATCACTTCTTTCTTCAGTTTTGTCCTGTTAAAATGGTCTCCTTGTTTCAAAAGATTCCCCCCATCCGTATGTACACTTATCTGTCTCTGAACCATCCTTCACCTCGATGGATGATTCGGGAAGATACCCTTCCTCTAAGGCGGTTTTGACAAACCTGGCACAGAACCTGTGAATTTTCTCCCTGCCCGGACTGTCAAGGAGGATCATACGGTCAAATAAGCTGAGATACTCCAGAGAGGGGATGGCATTGTTACCCAGACCGACATATATTCTGGAAAAGCCCGAATCCTCCCTCAATGTATGAAAAAACCACCGGTAATCCTCCTCCTGCAATCCGAGAAAATCAAAGAACCAGGGGGGAGAGTCCAGGAAATATTTCCCCTCTTCCCTGTGTATCATTTTCTTCATCTTGTCCAGGATATCTTCATCATGAAGATGTATATAATAGCAAAGGCTTCCCATATCGGGGACAGCTTCCTCTGACTCTGCATCAAAATCCTTACCTGCCAGTCTTCTGATTCCCACCGGATAATCTCTTCTCTCCCTTCTCCCGGAAGGCATGGGGATCTCTGTCTCCCCCATATCCTGCAGTCCCAGATACAGTGCCCCGGCTTCCATCTCCTTCCAGATCCATCTCCTCAAAGAGATATCCGGAAAAGGTGCATATAAAGCGACAAGATGGCAGGGGCCGGAATGTTTTCCCCAGGCAGGATCATGGCTGGATCTGAAGTCACATATCTGCCTTACCAGTTTCCTCGGAGGATCCAGTCTGGAAAAGCCATCTTCTGCCTGCTGGTTGTGGATCAACAGAATATCCCTCTGTGAAAAATCCGGTACCAGCTCCATAACTTTCTCATAAAAGTCTTCCCCCAAAAGATACAGGTCCGCATTCTCCTCTTCCTGAACCAGAATCTCCGGACCTGTAAAACTCTGAAGCTGCATGTCGGCAGGCAGATGGCCCAGAAGATAATTGGTAAGCCTTCTGGCATATTCTTTCTCATCACCGATAAAGATCTTTCTCATCCGTCCATATACCTCCCCGGCAAATAAATAGAAAAAACAATAGTCATACATAGCAGATCTGTATATTGTTATACGATATATTTTATACTTATATCATTGTTTGTGAGTTCACTATATCACAGCTCCATTCATTTGTAAACCATTTTTTTACATTTTTAGTTTATATTTCCAATTATGAGCAAAAAAGAAAAGGACCGCAATCTTGCGATCCTTCTTATCTCTGCATCAGCCAAACATTCCGAATATCTTCTCAAACCAGCCTTTTATCATCTCCATAAAGCCCTGGCTTTCCTTTTCCATATTTTCCAGGTCCGTGATTTTTTCATAAATGGCCTTGGCCTGTTCTTTCAGCTGGTCCACATCCAGATCCAGATCATCGATCTTCTTCATCAGTTCCACGATCTGTTCTTTCTGATCCTCGGTCAGGGTGATATCGAGTTGCTCCTCTCCCTGCCCGATGGCTTCTTCAATTTCTTCGTCCGTGGGGTTCTCATGCTCTGCTATGAATTCTTTCAACATGGCAATCAGCTCTTCCGCCTGCTCACTCCCACCGATTTGTTCAGCCAGGTCTCCGGTCAGAACCAGTTCATTGGTTGCGGCATCCTTCATGGCTGCCTCAATCTCCTCCCCTGTCATATCCTCATAGGCCTTCATGGCACCTACCAGGGCAGCAGTTCCGGTCAGTTTGAAAGGACCGGCCACCGTGATATCCGCATCGGTGATCCCGGCTGTGCTAAGGGCATTTTGATACATTCCCTCGGTACAGTAAGTGATGTT
>CADBOX010000113.1 GCA_902796415.1 uncultured Lachnospiraceae bacterium | reverse complement strand
TTTATATACTATCTTTTGGTCGAAAAGAAAAGCAGACAGGCAGCAAAGAATGTGCTGGATGATTTTGAGGCAACAAAACGAAGTCTGTCGGCACTGGCCGGTAGTATCAAGTTCTGTTACAATCCAAGATTAAAAGCTCTTGGGTATAGAAGGATCAATTTTTTGTCCCATAGGTACTTTATGTTATTTCGAATCGAAGGCAATCAGGTAATCATAGATCGTATATTCCATGAACTGCAGGATTACGAAAGAAAGATGTTTTGAATGCAATTATGCAGCACAATAGCTCTGATAACGCAATGACACGATTCGTATCACTGATGTGACGGAGCGATTCTTTCAATTTTCATGACCATCTATTACAGTCTATCTGACCAAGGGTCAAGAAAGGATGGTCTGAAAATGAATGATACCAGAAATAAGGATTTAGCAGCGGGAATCGTGCTGTTGGCAGCTTTTGCCTTATGGACTGTATTGATCCGGCATATCGATGTGCAGAATACAGGTCCGAACGGAACAGCGGTCGGCTTTGCAGTTTTCAATGTGTGGTTCCACAGAATTACCGGTGTACATATGTTAATCTATACGATCACCGACTGGCTTGGTCTTGTCCCGATCATCATATGCATATGCTTTGGGATCTTGGGCCTTGTCCAGTTGATAAGACGCAGAAGCTTGCTGAAGGTTGATTATGACATCCTTCTGCTGGGAGCATATTATGTGGTGGTCATTCTGGGTTACCTGCTGTTCGAGATGGTGCCGATCAATTACAGGCCTATTCTTATTGGCGGAAATCTGGAAGCATCCTATCCGTCTTCTACTACGCTGCTGGTTCTGAGTGTAATGCCGACACTGAAGTATCAGTCAGATCGTAGAATTGCGAATCCGGCGGCACGGAAAGCGATTACAGTATTTGTATTTGTGTTCTCTGCGTTCATGGTTATCGGAAGACTGATTTCAGGCGTCCACTGGGCAACAGATATTATAGGCTCCGTTTTCCTGAGTTCCGGTTTGTTTTTGATCTATCGGTTCATGGCAGAATACACCGGGCCAAAGAAGACGCACTTGAAAGCGGAGACATCAAATGGAGTTCAGTGAAAAACTACAGGAATTACGAAAAAACAGGTCGATGACGCAGGAGGAGCTTGCTGAGGCCCTGTTCGTTTCAAGGACGGCAGTTTCAAAGTGGGAATCCGGCAGAGGGTATCCGAGCATTGACTCGCTTAAGGAGATATCCCGGTTTTTCTCCGTAACGATAGATGATCTGATCTGTTCGGATGAGATAATCACCGCGGCAGAAAATGACAAGATGGAATTCGTCAGCAAATACGTTTCGCTCATATGTAATGCGCTGGATAGCCTTCTGGCCATACTGCTGTTTATCCCTGCTTTCGGAAACGGGACGGACTCTTCCGAAACGGTATCCCTGTTCGGGCTGACCGGGATCAGCCCGTGGGTGAAGAACGTATTTATTGCAATCATCAGTATCACGGTTTTGAACGGGATCTGCGGTCTGATCATTTCCAATTTCAATAAACCGGTTTGGAACAGACACCGGCTCATTACGGGAATAAGCCTGTCAATACTTGCGGTCATCGCTTTTATAGCGGCAAGGCAGCCGTATGCCGGTATCATATGCTTCTCGTTTCTGATCATAAAGGGCTTTTTGATAGCCAAAGTGAAACAACAGTAAGACACAGCAATCAAGCCGTCAGGCATAATCATAAAAACATTTAAAGGAGAGTGCTGTTTGAAAAAGTACAACACAACGGAGATTGTCGGCTGACCGGGAGGTTTGCAGACAATCAGACAAACCTCCCGCTGAGAAGCAATTGACAGTCAACAATTTTCAGGAGGAAAAACAATGAATACAAATGACTACACCATTCGTTTAGAAAGAACCGAAGACTACAGAGAAGTTGAGAATCTCGTCAGAGAATCGTTTTGGAATGTGTACCGTCCGGGATGCAGTGAGCATTACGTGATCCATGTGCTTCGAAATGATCCTGCTTTCATCAGGGAACTGGATTTCGTCATGCACCTAAGCGTGCTGCAGAATGATTCGGTGAATCATTCTGTCGCAGAGCAGGATGGCAGGCTGATCGGGCAGAATATGTTCATGAAGACGATCATCGAAGCGGATGACGGCAGGGTGATCCCTGTCCTGACGATGGGGCCG
>CADBOX010000112.1 GCA_902796415.1 uncultured Lachnospiraceae bacterium | reverse complement strand
GATCATCAACCAGGAAATATTAAAAGCGAATCTGATCGATTCTTATGATATCATTACTGCAACTACCGGGACAGAAGCGCTGGATATTCTTAGTATCCAATATGAGACAATCAGCCTGATTCTTTTGGACCTGAATCTTCCGGATATACATGGTCTCGATGTACTGCGTAAGATTAAGAGTGACCCTGTGTTAAACAGGTTGCCGGTGATCGTCATCACCGCTGACAGTGAAGCAGAAGTGGAGAGCCTTTCGCTGGGTGCGATCGATTTTATTCCCAAACCTTATCCGCAGCAGAAAGTTATCCTTGCACGAATTCTGCGTACGATCGAATTGTCGGAGGACAGGGATATTCTGCGCTGGACGGAGCGGGATCATCTAACAGGACTGTACAACAAAGAATTTTTCTATCGTTATGCAGCCCAACTGGATATGTACCATAAAGATGCATCCACAGACGCAATCCTGCTGAACATCAATCATTTTCATACTATCAACGACCGGCACGGAAAAAGTTATGGTGATAAGGTGCTTCGCTGTGTGGCAGAGTGTGTACAGGAGACTGTCAGGGATACGGGTGGTATTGTATGCCGCAGCGAGGCCGATACATTTCTGATTTACTGTCCACATCGGGATGATTACGATGCAATTCTGGAGAAAACCAGTATTTCCATGCCTGTGGACGGCCTGAATGAAAACCATATTCGTATTCGGATGGGTGTGTATCCGGATGTGGACAAGACACTGGACATTGAACGCCGCTTTGACCGGGCGAAGATGGCAGCAGATACTGTCAGAGATAACTTTACCAATGCAATCGGGATGTACGACAATACGATACGTGAGGCGGAGCTGCTTTCTGAGCAGCTGATTGAGGACTTCCAGACGGCTCTTCGGGAAAAGCAGTTCCAGGTGTTCTATCAGCCGAAGTTTGATGTACGTCCCTCTGAGCCTGCCCTTACAAGTGCAGAGGCGCTTGTGCGCTGGAAGCACCCGAAGCTGGGCATGATCAGCCCTGGCGTATTTATTCCCCTGTTTGAGAATAACGGTTTGATCCAAGCACTGGACCAGTATGTCTGGTCGGATGCTGCCTTTCACATTCGTAATTGGAAGGATCGTCTCGGCATTTCCCTGCCTGTGTCGGTTAACGTCTCCCGCGTGGATTTGCTTGATCCCCTTCTTGAGGATAAGCTGAATGCAATTGTGTCAGAAAACGGACTGAGTTACAGTGAGCTGCTTCTTGAGATTACAGAGTCTGCTTATACCCAGGATGCCGATCAGATGATCGATAAGGTTAACAGACTGCGCCAGCTTGGCTTCCGTATTGAAATGGATGATTTTGGTTCCGGTTATTCGTCCCTCAGCATGCTTTCTTCTTTGCCCATTGATGCACTGAAGCTGGACATGCAGTTCATACGAAATGCCTTCAAACAGCATAAGGACACCCGTCTTCTGGAAGCCATGATCCATCTGGCCGAGAGCTTTGAGGTTCCAACGATCGCCGAGGGTGTGGAAACCATGGAGCAGATGCTCGCGCTCAAAATGATGGGCTGCGATATCGTGCAGGGATATTATTTCTCACGGCCGCTTCCGGCAAACGAGTTTGAATTCTATATCGTTGAAAAATGGAAGCCGGTAGATCATAGAGAACTGGAAAAGATATCTCAGGAGGAGGACAGGGTTTCCAGTAATACGCTGCGTGACTCCACGACAGGGCTCTATAACAGCAACGCTTTTGATATTCTGTTTCATGGAAATGAGCATAGACAGATTGCGGTTCTTGCTGCAGAGATTGATAATTATTTCTTCTATAAGCAGGAAAAGGGCCAGGAGTATGTGAATCGCGTCGTATGCCGGGTGGCTGATGTACTTCGCGGTAACTTCCGAAGCATGGATCACATATGTCGTCTGAGGGAGGATAAGTTTGTGATCATCATGGCAAGCTTAAGCAGCAAAGGCACGGATCTGATTTCAGCAAAGATTGACCGTATTAATCATGAGCTGCAGGAAAACCCTGATGGGCTTGCAGCGATCTCGCTGAGTGTGGGCGTTGCATTCTCTGACCGGGAAAAAACGGAGGGAAATGTGTTCCAGGATGCCGATACTGCGCTGGAGCGTATGAAGGAGATACGGATGGCGGGGTACGTCGTTTATTGATGCGCTTGATTTTTTTCTTTTCAGCATAAAGTAAGCTAACAGAAAGACGATGAAGAAATCCCCTGAACTGGAAGCTGGAGGAGATG
>CADBOX010000111.1 GCA_902796415.1 uncultured Lachnospiraceae bacterium | reverse complement strand
GTCGACAAATCCAAAGTTGCCGTCAATAAGTATTTCAGATGAGGTAAAAGAATGAGTACATATCTTCCGTACATTGTATCTGTTATTTGTTCAGCTATTGCTGGTTTCACTAGCTATGTCGTAGCAAGAAAACAAGCGAAGGCGGATATGCAGAAACTAGAAAAACAATATGAACTCGATCTTGAAAGTGAACGTGAGAAGTTTGCCATGGAGAAAGAAAAAATGGAAATAGAACATCATTATCAACTGGAACTTTTACAAAAAGAATCCGAAAACTCTCTCGGAGCATCAGTAACAAACACGCTTATTAGTGAAGCGATGAAAATGCCTGAAGTAAGGAAACAATTTACTCAGGGTGTAAAAAACGGAAACAAGAGAAAGAAAAGATAATCAGGTGATTTATAATGACCAATTTTGACCTCTTTACAAAAGAACTAGATTTCGCTCCTTTTGTGGAATCTGCTGTCGCTGCAGAGCGTATTTATCAGATCGATCTTGCTGCATGTGTACTGAATTGTCGTAGGGCGATGGAGGCTGCCGTGAAATGGATGTATTCTGTGGATGCGGCTTTGGTGATGCCTTATCAGGACAATCTGATCAGCCTGATGAATACCGATGAATTCCGTGATATTGTTGATATCAGCCTGCTTCGAAGGATGGATTACATCCGAAAGACCGGTAACTCCGCAGCACATTCAGGGAGAAAGATCACAAAAGAACAGGCTGCATTATGTCTGGAGAATCTATATATCTTCTTTGATTTTGTCGCATATTGTTATGCCGATTCTTATCAGGAAGGCAAATTTGATCCGGCCTTATTGGAGCAGGAGCCCCCTGCAGCTACTCCGAACATAGATCCTGAGGCAGAGTTAAAGCTGGAAGAGCTGATGGCAGAAAATGCTGCCTTGAGAGAGGAGTTAACGGCTCGACGTGCTGAGCAGCAGCAGTCCTATGTTCCGAAACCTTTAGACATTTCTGAATACAAGACTCGAAAACTCTATATCGATGCTATGCTAGAGGATGCCGGGTGGATCGAAGGAAAGAACTGGATCAATGAATATGAGATTCCCGGTATGCCCAACAAATCAGAAGTGGGTTATGCGGATTATATTTTGATGGCTGATGATGGACGGGTACTTGCAGTGGTTGAAGCAAAACGGACTTGTGTTGATGTTGCCAAAGGACGTCAGCAAGCGAAATTGTATGCAGACCTGATTGAGAAAAAGCAAGGTCGGCGACCGGTGGTCTTCCTGACAAATGGTTTTGATACACGAATCGATGACAATCAGCATCCGGAACGAAAGGTTGCTGCGTTTTATTCCAAAAGAGACTTGGAGAAACTTTTCAATCTGCAGAGTATGCGCTCCAGCCTGAAATATATAGTGGTGGATAAAGATATTGCCGGTCGTTATTATCAGGAGGCAGCGATCAAAGCTGTTTGTGGTTCCTTCGGACAAAAGAACCGTCGAAAGGCATTGTTGGTTATGGCGACCGGTTCCGGTAAGACGAGGACAGTGATTGCCCTGGTGAAAGTACTGTTAGAACAAGGTTGGATCAAAGATGTTCTCTTCCTGGCAGACCGGAATTCTCTCGTGACCCAGGCAAAACGAAGTTTTGTAAATCTGCTGCCTGATCTCTCTGTAACCAATCTTTGTGAAGAGAAGGACAACTATGAGGCACACGGTGTCTTTTCAACCTATCAGACCATGATGAATTGTATCGATGATGTGAGGGATGAAGAAGGGAAACTGTTTTCATGCGGTCATTTTGATCTAGTAATCTGTGATGAAGCACATAGGTCCATTTATAACAAATATCGTGATATTTTCAATTATTTTGACGCTCCACTGGTTGGACTGACTGCCACACCCAAGGATGAGATCGATAAGAATACTTACACGATTTTTGAATTGGAGAATGGTGTTCCGACTTATGGTTATGAACTTGCTCAGGCAGTAAAAGACGGTTTTCTGGTGGATTATATGTCGGTAGAAACGACACTGAAGTTTATTCAGCAGGGAATTATTTATGATGATCTGTCTGAGGAAGATAAAGAAATCTATGAAAACACTTTTGAGGATGAGAACGGAGAACTGCCTGAAAGTATTGCCTCTTCTGCTCTGAATGAGTGGATATTCAATGAGGATACCATCCGTGAAGTCCTTCACATTCTGATGACCCATGGTTTGAAGATTGATTATGGAAATAAGATCGGCAAAACGATTATCTTTGCCAAAAATCATAACCATGCTGAGAAAATCCTGGAGGTATTCGGAAAGGAATACCCACATTTAAACGGATATGCGAAAGTCATTGACAATTACATGACCTATGCTCAAAGCGCTATCGATGAATTCTCTGACCCAGGGAAGATGCCACAGATTGCTATATCGGTAGATATGCTGGACACCGGTATCGATGTACCGGAAGTCCTGAATCTGGTTTTCTTTAAAAAAGTAATGTCCAAAGCAAAATTCTGGCAGATGATCGGTCGTGGAACCCGACTTTGTCCGGGACTGATGGATGGCGAAGATAAAGATAAATT
>CADBOX010000110.1 GCA_902796415.1 uncultured Lachnospiraceae bacterium | reverse complement strand
TCCTTCCTCAGGGACGAAAACCTTTCGGATCGCTCTTCCCAGAGGCATCCGGATCGGAATATTCTGAAGATTGGGATCCGAACTGGATAATCTTCCGGTAGCCGTCACCTTTTGATGGAAGATTCCGTGAATCTTACCGTCCTCCTGTATAAATGCCGCAAGACCGTCTGCGTAGGTTGACTTCAATGTGGTCAGCTGCCGGTATTCCAACACATCGGAGACTATGGGGTATTCCGGCGCCAGTTTCTCCAGGATCTCAGCGTTGGTAGAATAACCTGACTTGGTTTTCTTGGCAAAAGGCATCTTCAGGTCCTCGAAAAGGATAACTCCAAGCTGTTTTGGAGAATTGATATTGAATTCTTTTCCGGCCTGCCTGTAGATGTTCTCTTCCAATTCATGGATCCTGCCCACAAGCTGATCGCCATATTCCTTCAGGGATTCTTTCTTAACGGTGATACCATACTCTTCCATACGATAGAGAGAGTATACCAGTGGCTTTTCAATCTCATAATATAAGTTATCCATGGATTGCTCTTTCAGTTTATCCAGGATAATACCGGAGACGTCATAAGGTATCCGTGACATGTATGCCGCAACCTGGTTCCCGCTGTCTTTCCCGTCTTTGACCGCCTGGGTCAGAGGTGCTTTCTCCAGCAATTCTTTTCTGGAAGGAATGGTACGGGAAAGGTAAACCCTGGCAAGAGCATCGTAATCATAATCGGATTGCAGAGGATTTAATAAATATGCTCCGATCCCGACGTCTTCAATCCGATCCTCATAAGGATAGATTCTCTCATCAAAATGAAGGATTCTTTTATAATCCAGCAGGTCCAGGTGTACATTTTTGTCCAGCAGGTCCAGAATATAATCTCTGAGATAATCCGATGTCAGAAAACCCTGCTTTAGCAAGAGACTGGTCCCTTCTGAGAAGGAAATGGAAAGTCCTTCCCAGTCCTCCACTGTCCATGATCCGCCGTTTTCGATCACGGCAAGTCCTGCCCTGCCCGAGGCGATGAGCTGGTCTTTTAACTCTTCCGCTTCAGAAAAATCCGTTATGACTTTTATCTTCTCCTCTTCCTGAACCCGGTCTTTGGCCTCAAAGTATTTTAATAAACTGTGTAATTCCAGATGTTTGAACAGTTCATAGGCATTGCTGTTGAAAAGATTACCGATCCTGGCATCATGAAAAGCATATTCCAGGGAACAGTCCAGTTTTATGGTGGCAAGCTCCTTGCTCAGGATGGCCTGGTCATAATATTCTTTTAAATTGTTGCGGGCCTTGGCCGGCTTCACCTCTTCGATATGGCTGTAGGCATTCTCAATGGAATGAAACTCTTTGATGATCTTGGCTGCCGTCTTCTCCCCGATGCCGGGTACTCCCGGAATATTGTCGGAGGCATCCCCCATAAGACCTTTCATATCGATGAATTCCCGGGGTGTGACCCCATAAGCTTCGATAAAATCAGCTTTGTGATAATCTTCCGTGATGGTTTTTCCGCCTTTGGTTTTCGGAATCTTAATCTTCACCTTATCCGTCGCCAGTTGAAGAAGATCACGATCGCCGGAAACAATCACTACTTCAAAGCCTTCCTCTTCTGCCTCATGTCCGATGGTTCCCAGGATGTCGTCGGCTTCGATTCCGGCCTGTGTGACCACAGGAATCTCCATGGAGTTAAGCACTTCTTTTATTCTGGGAATCTGTTCCCGCAGTTCTTCAGGCATAGGCTTACGGGTCCCCTTGTAGTCCTTGTACTGCAAGTGACGAAAGGTAGGTTCCTTCCGGTCAAAAGCCACCAGCAGGTGAGTGGGCTGTTCTTCCTCCACGTAGCGCAGCATGATGTTCAGGAATCCCAATACACCATTGGTGTACTCTCCCGCCGAATTGCTAAGAACCGGCAAACCGTAAAATGCTCTGTTCATCAGGCTGTGTCCATCCAGGAGCATGATTTTGTTCAACATCTGTCGTCCTTTCTAAGCGTCTTTCAGGAAAGCAACATATCCTTTCTTCGCTTCATATAAATCCGCCTTACTGATTACTTCCCAGGGGGCGTGCATGCTGAGCACCGGAACACCGCTGTCCACCACTTCCATACCGAACAAAGCGGCAAAATAAGCAATGGTGCCGGCACCACCGGCATCTACTTTACCGACTTCAGAAGTCTGGAAGGAAACTTGGTTCTCATCAAAGATTCGGCGGATCCTGGCAAGATATTCCGCGTTGGCGTCATTGGAACCGGCTTTTCCATGGGCTCCGGTATATTTATTGATGACGATTCCTCTTCCGAAGAAGCAGGTATTCTTCTTTTCGAAGACATCCGGGAAAGCGGGATCGTAGGCAGCGCTGACATCGGAAGACAGCATACGGCTTCTGGCCATAGTCCTTCTCAGCGCCAGACCGGAATCCATACCGGCTAATGCAAGTAATTCTGCCACCGCATTTTCAAAGAATTTTGATTCCATACCGGTGGCACCCACACTTCCAATCTCCTCCTTGTCCACCAGGAAACAGCAGGTCGTTTTTTCAGGGATTCCATCCAGTTCAAACATGGCTTCGAAGGAAGAATAGGCACAGACACGGTCATCGTGACCGTAGCCGGTGATCATACTTCTGTCCAGACCGCAATCCCTGGCTTTTCCGGCAGGAACTACCTCAATCTCCGCTGAAAGAAAATCGTCTTCCTCCACATCATATTTCTCTTTTATAATCTTAAGGATATTGGCTTTTACGGCATCTTTCTCCTGGTCAGCGAGGGGGATGCTTCCCACCAGCACATCCAGCTGTTCCCCTTCGATGAGGGATGAAGCATTCTTCTCCATCTGCTTTCCGGAAAGATGAATCAGCAGATCCGAGATATATACCACAGGATCCTGCTCATTTTCACCGATATTTACTGAAATAACACTACCATTTTTCTTTACTACCACTCCATGAAGAGCTAATGGGATGGTCACCCACTGATATTTCTTAATGCCCCCATAATAATGGGTATCCATATAGGCGAGTTCCGAATCCTCATAAAATGGCACCTGTTTCAGGTCCATGCGGGGAGAATCAATGTGAGCACAGAGAATGTTCATACCATCTGTGATCGGTTTTTTCCCCACTTCAAAAAAGACAACAGTTTTCCCCATGTAGGCAGCATAGATCTTATCGCCCGGCTTTAAAGAATAGTCGGTATCCATGAGATCTTCAAGGTTAAGATATCCTTTCTCTTCCGCTTTGCCAATAAAGAAGGAAGCACATTCCCTCTCCGTCTTGCAGTCACTGAGAAAGGATTTATACCTGTCTCCCAGTTCAGTTACCTGCGCCAGATCCTCTTCTGTGTACTTGTTCCATGCATTTTTCATATTTTTTTCTTCCTCCATATATATGTTAAAGGGCTTAGAGCCCTCTCTGGCATTATTAATCTTCACTGATCTTAACCGGCATCAGCTCATTGCGGTCCAGCAGGGACAGATCCATCTCGGGCAGAGAAGGATGTGCCATATCTTCCATCTCTTTCTCATCCGGTATGAAGGATACCAACAGTTCATCCTGGGCCACTTCGTCTCCGTCTTCTACGTAGATCTTATCCACATAGCCGGAAATGTGGGAACGTACCATAGTCTCCATCTTCATGGCTTCGATCAGCATCAATGTCTGTCCTTTTTCAATCCGGTCTCCTTCTCTGATGGCGATGTCGCAGATCCTTCCGGGCAGAGAAGCGCCAAGGTGTCTTGGATTCTTTTTGTCGGTCTTTATCCTGTTATCCGCTTTCACTTCATAGTGTTTGTCTGTAATCTGGATCTCCCGGTAGAATCCGTTCACTTCAAACTGTAAGGACCTGACACCTTTTTCATCCGGTTCTGACATACTGATGAATTTTATCAGGGTATCTTCTCCGTCTTTGATCTGAAGAGTGGTTTCTTCTCCAGGTCTCAAACCATAAAAATATACATGGCTTTCCAGTTTGGATACGTCATTGTAAGCCTGGAAATGCTGACAGTAATCTTCGTATACCCTGGGGTAGAGAGCGTAGCTTAAGACTTTCTGTTCCATCACTTCCGGCTGTTCCATGGTTTCCATGTAATAATTCTTCCGCAGGTGGTCTGCTATCTCGTCAAAATCCACATCAGCAAGCAATGATCCGGGTCTCACACTGATTGCGGTCTGCCCCTGAAGAACCATCTCCTGGAATTCCTTCGGGAAACCGCCTTC
>CADBOX010000109.1 GCA_902796415.1 uncultured Lachnospiraceae bacterium | reverse complement strand
TTTACCACTCTTCCATCATCCAGATGGGTATGGCTGCCGGAAAGCTCTTTATTTCCATTATGGCCAGGCATGGCAAATCTCCGCTCTCCATCAAAGAGGACATCTTTCAGATGGTCTCCGGAAATCCTGTCGTCATAATCCGCCTCGTGGGTGGAGAATTCATAACTGTTATCTTCATAGCTGTAGTTTTTGATCCAGCTGTCGTCTTCCTGCCATGTAGTGTTGGGGCGGTTGTAAAAACAACATTTGGGGCATACCCCTTCCCGCTTATTATAGTCAAATGTGGCGCCGCATCTCTTACAAACTGCCATTCTAATCCCTCCCGTCGAACCGGCAGATTATCTCTGTCCAGCAAAATATCCAGATAAGATAATACCACAGAAAATAGTTATATAGGGAGTATTTTTGCCAGGTAATACTTCCCAAGGGCGAAAAACTCCCGATACATGTTGTTGGGCAGATAAAATCTCCTGCTGCCTGCTGCAATACCACAGAAATCATCAAGCCCCTGATCTTCCGCGATGCGCAAAGACCTGTATACATGAAAATTATTGGTGACAATGCCTACAGAGGAGCCCGGTTCCATGAACGTCATACTGTATCGGATATTCTGCTTCGTTGTAGTCGCTTCTTTCTCCTGGATAATCCTCTCTTCCGGTATTCCTCTTTCCATCAGGTATGCTGCCATGGCTTCCGCTTCCGTACAAGGTTCATTATATCCCTGTCCCCCGGAAACGATACAGGCGGTCTCCGGATTCTCCTTCAGATAGTCAAGCGCTCTCTCCAAACGGTAAGCCAGCACCGGACTGGGTCCGTCCTCCCTTACCTGGGCTCCCAGAACAATAATGTAGTTGAGATTCTCTCTCCCTTTCTCGTGAAAGCCACTCAGGATGCGGCCTTCCAGAATGAAAAAGAGGGCCAGAAAGGCGATCACGGCAATCCCAAACAAGATGTGTATGGCTGTGGGGAATCTACTCCACAGATCCGTCCACACCAGGATAGCAAACAGAAGGAAAAGAACTCCTGTAGCCAGCCAGACCATAAAGAAGGGAGTTCCGGATCCGGTCATCCTCACCAGAATTCCGTAGATCAGGCAGAAGATCGCCAGGATCAGCCATATGCAGATAAATACTTTCTTCATAACTGAATCACTCTCCGGGGCTGTTGGAAATCACCTTGCCGGTATTCCACAGATAGGCTGCCTTCTCGGCCGCATCCAGTCTGCCCTCTTTTGACTTATAATCGATGGTCACAGTGTAGCATCCACAATCCAGACATGTCACATAGAAACCACAACCTCTCTCCTCTTCCAACAAAGAAGCCCCTCCACATAAGGGACAATCCTGAAGATCTATCTTCTCATAGATATCCATCTCTATTACTCCTTTCCGACTTGTATTCACTTCTTTAGATTATATAGTATCGTGATACTAAAATCAACAAAGTCGGTTTTTTACAAATCGATTTACGAATCTTCCAAATACGTATTTTAATATGACACTTTCCATTTTCCTGCAATATCCCCGATAAAACAGTACTTAATTCATCTTATTCTCTGAAAGCCTCCATCTCTTATTTTCCGATATTTTACCTTATTTTAAGCAATATATTTCTAATATCCTTATATTAATAAAGTTAAAATAAATCATACAAAAGTTAGTTTAAAACTAAGAACTATTTTTGTAGCGTAACTATCAACAATTACGAGATGCGTGTGAGTAATTTCACACATAAAAGGAGGTACTATGAGAAAGAAGGTATTAGCATCATTATTGGCACTTACACTGGCAGCAGGTATGCTGGCAGGCTGTGGTTCCAAAAAAGAAGAAGGCTCCGAAGCCAAGACAGAAGGTTCTGTGGAGATTACGCAGGAAGCTGCAGGAGAAACCGGTGAATATGAACCAGTTACCATCACACTGAATCTTGACCGAAGCGGTTTAGGTACAAATGTGGATTACACCTTCACTGCCAAGCCGACCCATGTTGTAGCAGACGGTGATCAGATGGCTGACATGTTCTTCGACCTGGGGCTGGATGACTGCATGGCCGGTTACGTATCCGGTGCTTGTGTGAATACTGATTACCAGTATCCCAATGAAGAAGGAGTAAAAGAGTTGGTAGAAGCAGGAACCAACTTAAGAGACGTGTCCAAAGAGACTGTTCTTGCTGTTGAGCCGGATTTCCTGGTTGGATGGGACAGTTTATTCTCAGACAAGAACTACAGTATCGATTTCTGCAAACAGCATAACATCGCTCCTTACTTCCCTTATGTATGTTCCGACAGTGCAAAATTCGAGGATCTTTACAAAGATTATGAAACTTTAGGTAAAATCTTCCAGGTAGAGGATGTGGCTGCACAGAAAGTACAGGCCATGAAGGATACTCTGGATGAAGTTGCTAAAACTCTGGGCGAAGACGCATTTAAGAATCCGGTAAATGTATTCGTATACGATTCCGGTGAAGATGCTCCTTTCACCGCCTGCCAGGGCATGCCCGGTGACATCCTTGAAAAAGCCGGTGCCATCTCCTCCTTCAGCGAGATTGAAAAAGGCTGGGCTACTCCGTCCTGGGAAGAAGTCGTTGCAAAAGATCCCGATGCAATCCTGATCCTGGAATACAATGGGGATGTAGATGCCAAGAAAGAATTCCTCAAAACCAACACTTATACTAAGGATCTTCGTGCCGTTAAAGAGGACAAGATCTACGTGGCAAACTGTGCGATTATGCAGGGTTCCGCCGGTTCAGCAGAACTTGTAAAATCCATCGCCCAGCAGCTTTATCCTGATAAATTCAAATAAAAACAGGGGAGTCATACCAGTATGAAGAAATTAACAATTCTACCCTTACGAAGCAAGCGATCCTTTATTATATTCTGTATCTTTATGATCGCTTTGCTGGGTGGAGCATTGATTCTGGCTATCTTCCTGGGAAGTGTTATGGTGAGCCCCGGGACTGTATGTAAGGTTTTGGCCAATCACCTGACCCGAAAAGAAATATACGAAGCTGCCTGGACTGCATCGGAAGAGTCCATCGTATGGACCATCCGGTTTCCCCGAGTGCTTATGGCATTTATGGTTGGGGCCGGTCTGGCCTTAAGTGGTATCCTGATGCAGGCCTTGACCAAAAACTCTCTAGCTGATCCTTATGTGCTGGGTATCTCATCCGGTGCTTCCGCCGGAGCGGTTGCCGTTATCATGTACGGATGGTTCAGCTTCATGGGGACCTTCCATATTGCTTTTGGCGCAGGACTGGGAGCTTTGCTTTCCATCGTCATTGCCATGAAGGTTTCTTCCGTGGATAACAAAATCACAGCCACCCAGCTGGTTCTTGCAGGTATTGCGGTCTCAACTCTCTTTACCGCGCTGACCAACTTCATGATCTACTATAAACAGAGTGGATCCGACAAACAGAAAACGGCCATGTACTGGATGATGGGTTCCTTGAGTGGAGCAAGTTGGAGCTCCGTTGTCTATGTTTTCGTCATCTTCATTCTGTGTGTCATCGCCATTATCTTTTTTACAGGGCATCTTGACATACTGATGCTGGGAGATGACGCTGCCACTACCCTGGGACTGAATCTCCGTTTTATCAAAATGGGAATCATCGTCCTGTGTACCCTGCTGACAGGGGCTATCGTCAGTGTCAGCGGTGTTATCGGATTCGTGGGATTGATCATCCCCCATGTGACCCGGTCACTGATCGGGCCCAAACACGGCAGGCTGATTCCTGCTGCGATTCTGGTGGGTGGTTTTTACATGATCATCTGTGATCTGATTTCCAGGGTCATCGTCTCTCCGGAAGAACTGCCTATCGGTGTTCTCACCGCACTGTTCGGCGCTCCCTTCTTCCTGTTCCTTATCAGGAAGAGCAAGTCGAAGTTTGGAGGTGCATGATGGCAGATACGATCAAATTAAATGTGGCAGAATTGGGATATACGATTGATCATCATGCAATCATCGATGATATCAACCTGGAGATCAAAAAAGATGAATTTGTAGGTCTTGTGGGACCCAACGGATGTGGAAAATCTACCCTGCTGAAGAATATATATCGAATCTACCAGCCGGACAAAGGAAAAATCTTTCTGGATGGAGAAGATATCCATAAAATAAAGGACAGGGAATTCGCAAAGAAGATGTCCGTTATGGTGCAGGAAAACAGTGTGGAGTTTGACCTGACGGTGCTTGATATGGTTATGATGGGACGTTTTGCCCACAAGAAGCTCCTGCAGGATTCCACAAAACAGGACATGGCTCTGGCAAGAAAATACCTGGCAGAAGTCGGGATGGAGGAGTATGAGGAACGAAGTTTTCTAAGTCTCTCCGGTGGTGAAAAACAGAGGGTCCTGCTGGCCCGCGCCCTCTCCCAGGAAGCGGATCTTATCGTTCTGGACGAGCCCACAAACCATCTGGATATCAAGTTCCAGTACCAGATTATGGATCTTTTAAAAAGCCAGGATATCACCGTTTTCACCTCAGTGCATGACCTGAATATCGCAGCCATCTATTGTGACAGAATCATTGTATTGAAAAAAGGGAAATTTGTAACAGCAGGAACACCTGAGGAGATCCTCACTCCGGATCTGATCCGTTACCTCTATGACATGGATAGCATCATTACCATCAGTGAAGTAACCGGTAAGCCACAGATTCAATTTCTGCCGAATTTCAAGGGGTTTAAATCATGAAAAAACTATTATTAAGTTTGGTTCTTCTCGGGGTTCTGGCAGCTGTAGTTTTTTGGTCCAATAGTAATAATATATCCACTCTTCAGACAAAACCCGGAAAAAGCATCGATAAAGATGCTTATTCCAAAATCATCTCGTCAGGGCCTGTTGCCAGTGATGCAGACATCATGACCAATGAATGGGCATCTTCTGTCAAAGAATCCGGGGTTTTAAGAGTAGGTGGGACAATGACCTCACAGCTCTTTAGCCTTATGGATGAGAAGGACGGAAAAGTTCGTGGCTTTGATGCCGGTCTCTTTCAATTGCTCACCCGATATATATTCGGAGATGAAACGAAATGTGAGATTACACAAGTAGATGCCGGAAGCCGGGAGTCCGTCCTTGAAAATGGGGAGGTGGACATCGTCTGTGCTACATACTCCATCACGGATTCCAGAAAGCAGCTTGTAGATTTTGCCGGACCTTACTATGCTTCAAAACAGGGGATTCTGGTTACAGCAGGTAATGATAAGATTCATAGAGTCGATGATCTGGCCGGCAAAGCCGTCGCCACCCAATCCGGGTCTACAGGACCGGAAATCCTTGCAAAATACGCACCGGAAGCCACCATTCTGGAGTATGAGACAGATGCCGAAGCCCGGCTTGCTTTAGAGCAGGGTCTGGTAGATGCTTATGTCACAGACTACACTCTGCTTCTGAATGCGATGGTCCAGTCCCCACACCTCTATCAGATTGCAGGTGAGCAATTTGGTTCAGAAGATGACTACGGCATCGGTCTTCCCAAGGATTCTTCAGGAACAGCATTCGTCAATTCTTTCCTTAAAACCATCGAAGAAGATGGCATATGGGAAGAATTATGGCATGTATGTATTGGAGACCGAACAGACATTACCGAAGTCCCAAAGGGGGTCAGACCCCATTAAGGGTTAATTAACAGCATTAGGTATATAAAGAGGGCCCGGCATCTGCCGGGCCCTCCTCTTATCTTGTAATATCAGTTTTGTATAGTTCTTTCTTTAATATCCTTTCATCCCCATAGCCTTCCTG
>CADBOX010000108.1 GCA_902796415.1 uncultured Lachnospiraceae bacterium | reverse complement strand
ATTCTTTTTTGTCAATATTCTCAACCACTGTAGCTGCAGACACCAGGGAAACCTCATGTTCCGAAGACCGGCCACCCATGATCACCATAATATTTTTTTCAGCCATTTATCTCACCTTTCCTATCCATTTCACGGATATTCTCTGATTTTAAGGTCTTTTTCTATATATAACTCTTGTATCTTACCACATAGTCTGATATTTGGGTATAAAAAAATCATGTGGAAACCATTTTTCGTTGATTTTTATGCCGGATTATAATAAAATTTTTGTATACAAGATACATAAGATATACAATCAATAATCATCCGGTGCCTCAGCCGGATCAGATTGAGATAGAGAAGTTATTATGGAGGTTTTATTATGAGCAGACCCCTGGAATTAAAAGCATATGCGAAGGTCAATCTGGGTCTGGACGTGGTCCGACGCAGGGAGGACGGCTACCATGAGGTGCGGATGGTCATGCAGACTGTCAAACTGTTTGACCTGCTGACTCTGCAGAAAAATGTTGACGGGGAGATCCATATGTCCACAAATCTTCCTTATCTCCCCACAAATGAGAAAAATCTGGTTTACCGGGCTATCGACCTGATCCGTCAGGAGTATGGCATCCGGGAAGGTGTGGATGTGAATCTGCACAAGCATATACCTGTGGCGGCCGGCATGGCAGGCGGAAGTTCGGATGCAGCAGCTGCCTTTGTGGGTATGAATCAGTTATTCCAGCTGCATATTCCCCAGGAGAAGCTGTTTGATTACGGTGTGAAACTCGGGGCGGATATCCCATACTGTATCCTGCGGGGAACTGCTCTGTCGGAAGGAATCGGAGAGGTCCTTACCCCCCTCCCCTCCATTCCCATGTGCTGGTTTCTTATCGTGAAACCCGCATTTTCCATCTCCACCAAATATGCCTACGAGAATCTGCATCTCTCCGAAGAAACCCGTCATCCTGACATCGATGGTATGGTGACGGCTATCCGGAATGAGTATCTCCCCGGTATCACCTCCCGCATGGGAAATGTGCTGGAAGATGTGGTGATCAAAGATTATCCGAAGATCGCTGAGATCAAAGAGAAGATGGTGTCCATGGGCGCCATGAATTCTCTCATGAGTGGAAGCGGATCCACTGTGTTTGGCATCTACACCTCCCATGAAAAGGCTTTGGAAGCATCCAGAGCTTTCAAACTGGATCCAGAGATCCGCCAGGTCCATGTGGTCCGCCCGTTTTGTAAGAATGCCTGACAACTCGGACGCATAATCAAAAACAGAAGGGAATGAGACATTCCGTGAGTGAAAATGAATTGAAGATGAATATTGACGAATACCTCCCCTTAAGGGATGTGGTATTCCAGACCCTCCGAAAGGCCATAATTACCGGCAGGTTTTCCCCCGGGGAGAGACTGATGGAGATCAGCCTGGCTAAAGAGCTGGGAGTCAGCCGCACACCGGTGCGGGAGGCGATCCGCAAATTGGAACTGGAAGGGCTGGTGGTGATGGTCCCCAGAAAAGGTGCCAGAGTGGCCGGAATCACGGAGGATAATCTCCAGGATGTGATGGAGATTCGCTCCGCCTTGGAAGAGTTTGCGGTAATATTGGCCTGCCGACGTATCGATGAGGAAGGAAAGGCGGCCATGATCAAGGCTCATGAAGATTTCAAGGATGCCGTGGACAACAACGCGGATATGCAGGAGCTTATAAAAAGGGACGAGGAATTCCATGATTCCATCTTTTTTGCCACCAAAAACTCCCGCCTGATCCATCTCATCAACAGTCTGCGTGACCAGTTCTACCGCTATCGTATGGCATATGTGAAAGGCACTGATATGAGGGACCACCTGGTGACAGAGCATGAAGCACTGATGAATGCCATTTTTCATCAGGATGAGAAGATGGCCAAAGGAGTCATGAACTCCCATATCATAAATCAGAAAGAATCCATCTTACATGATATCTGCCAGGATTAGATGCCGGGTAGAGAAAGGAGGACTTTACTTTGAATATATCGATTCCGAAAAATGTTTCCATCATAATAGATACTTTAAATATCCATGGCTATGAAGCATATGTGGTAGGAGG
This sequence comes from uncultured Lachnospiraceae bacterium, assembly GCA_902796415.1. Lineage (GTDB taxonomy): Bacteria > Bacillota > Clostridia > Lachnospirales > Lachnospiraceae > Anaerobutyricum. The sequence continues at coordinate 1,833 of CADBOX010000108.1, read as the reverse complement.
ATGTGTCCGGGATTCCATCCTGGGAGAGTGCCCTGCCGACTGGGATATCACCACTTCCGGCAGGCCGGAGCAGGTGAAAGAGTTGTTCTCGAAAACCATTGATACCGGTATGAAGCATGGCACTGTCACGGTTTTGATCGGAAAGGAAGGCTATGAGGTTACCACTTTCCGCCTGGGCGTACCCTCTGAGGATACCCAGGGACCGGAGGCATCCTATGCAGATTCCCTGGAAGAAGATCTTCAGCATAGGGATTTCACCATCAATGCTATGGCTTATCATCCGAAGTCCGGTCTGATCGACCCGACAGGAGGGCTGTCCGACCTGGAGCAGGGTCTCATCCGTTGTGTCGGAGATGCCGGGGAACGTTTTGCGGAAGATCCCCTACGGATGCTTCGGGCTATCCGCTTCGCAGGCCAGTTCCATTTCCGGATTGACGGCCCGACACTGGAGGCCATCCGGGACAGACATAAGACTCTTTCTGCTGTCAGTGCAGAAAGAATTCAGATGGAGCTGTTGAAGCTTCTGATCTCCGATCATCCGGAAGCGATAAAGATCGCCTATGAGACGGGTCTAACTTCCGTATTCCTTCCGGAATTTGACGTCATGATGAACACAGAACAGAACAACCCTCATCATTGTTACACTGTGGGGGAACACACGATCCGGGCCTTATGTCTGATCGAATCCAACCCTATCCTGCGTCTTACCATACTGTTCCATGATATAGGAAAACCAGGCACAAGAACCACAGACGCCCAGGGGATCGATCATTTCCAAGGTCATTATCAGGTAAGTGCCGACCTGGCCGGAGATATCATGAAACGTCTGAAATTCGATAATAACACCATCCGTCTGGTCCGGACTCTGATCCTCTTCCATGACACCCGTTTCCAGGATGCCTTGACCACAGGCCGGCGGAATCTCAGGCGGGTGCTGAGTAATCTGGGGCCCTCCCTCTTCCCTTATCTGGTACAGGTTATGCAGGCGGACGTCATGGCTCAGAGCGATTATCTGCGAGAGCATAAACTGGCCCAGTTAAATGAGGCAGCCCTTGCCTACCAGGAGATTATGAAAGATCATGACTGTCTGTCCCTGAAGGAGCTCAAGATCAACGGAAATGACCTGAAGGCTCTGGGAATCACCGATGGCAAAACCATCGGCGCCATCCTTAACCTTCTGTTACAGATGGTTCTGGAACATCCGGAATTAAACAATTACATCTACCTGGAGGAGCTGGCCGGAAAGATCTACCGGGAGCTGACCCAGGACTAGGAGTGTGAATACATGTCATACATGGCTTTATATCGTAAATGGCGTCCCCGGGACTTCGATGAGGTCCGGGGCCAGGATGCCATCGTACGTACCCTTCGCAATCAAATCATCTATCAGAGGATCGGGCATGCCTACCTGTTCTGCGGAACCAGAGGCACCGGGAAGACTTCCCTGGCCAAACTTTTCGCCAAGGCAGTCAATTGCGAAAACCCGGAAAACGGGAATCCCTGTAATAAATGTCCCGCCTGTCAGGCAATCAATGAATCCGCCTCCATGGACGTCATCGAAATCGATGCAGCTTCCAACAACGGCGTGGACAATGTGCGGGAAATCCGCGACCAGGTACAATACTCTCCGGTTTCCGGCAAATACAAGGTGTACATCATAGACGAGGTTCATATGCTGTCTCCAGGTGCTTTCAACGCCCTGTTGAAGACATTGGAAGAACCTCCTTCTTACGTCATCTTCATTCTTGCCACCACGGAGAAGCATAAGATTCCCATCACGATCCTGTCCCGATGTCAGAAATATGATTTCAAACGGATCTCCATCGATATCAT
>CADBOX010000107.1 GCA_902796415.1 uncultured Lachnospiraceae bacterium | reverse complement strand
CCATGAAATGCCTGACCAGGCAGGCAAGACAGCACTCCGGTTTTCCGCAAGGATACCCTTTCTTTTCCAGGATCTCTTCTGCTTCCGGCAGATTCAGATCTCTCTTTAAAAGATCCGGACGGTATAGATAGATTAATGTGCTTGTGTCTGATTTTTTCAAAGGAATCAGACATAGCCCTTTTTTGGTCATTATCCGATTAAGATTCTTTATCTCTGAGATTATGTCTGCCGAATCAGTATTTACGGAAAACATATTTCCCGTTTTGATTCCTGCCAATGTGGGGGAGCAATGCTCCACAAGTGCATTCGTTAACATTTTTCATCACCGTTTACCAGAACTTGCTGATTTCTGTTTTAGAATTAGTGTTGTGCTTTATGGAGAGACAAGCTATCCGTGGTTATACAATGCTTACTTAAGTTAGTAATAACTAACTACGATGAAAATATAGCATATTTTCTTTCCCTTTGTCAATGCTAATAAAGTGAATAATCATATTAAAATGTCGTATTTTCTGACAGTCAAAGCATTTGCATGGTTGATAAACCGATGATATTATATATACAGCGATGTATATCAGTATCAAAGGAGGATATGAAAAAATGATTTGGAGTTATGGAAGGAATAGGCTGCTTTTTGGTGTCATCTTCGCTGTATCTCTGGCTTTGATAGGGAAACCTGTATTTGCTTCCGGTGGAGTACATAATAGAGATAAGACATATGATACTCTGAGCGCTGCAATTTCGGAGGCTGCCGAGGGAGACACAATCACTCTGACAGATGATCTTACGGAAAACAGTGACGTGTTCGTGGAGCAGAGGATTATCTTGGATCTGAATGGGCATACAGTAACCGGACCTGCTTCGGGGTCACTATTTACCATAAGAGAAGGAAAAGGGGTAACCATCAAAGATGGAGTGCTTACAGATCCGGATGGATCTTCCGGAAGCGCAGCTTTGTTAGATATAGGTATGGACAGCGTCCTCACGCTTGAAAATGTCAATGTGACAGAACGAAGCGGTGGGGCAATCAATGCACGCTATGGAAACCTTTATCTGACAGGGTGTACAATAACAGGTTTTGAATACGGGATTGTTCTTAGAAACAGTGGACTGAATACAATTGACAGCAGTTGCATATCAACATCGACACGCTATGGGTCTTATGGCATAAAAGACGAGGAAAACAGTAACATTACTATAAAGGGCGGGAGCATAGATTCCTATGGCAACGCACTGGTTGTTGGAGGATCTTCCGAATTAACATTGTCAGATGCAGTGCTGACATCGAATAGTGAATCAGGAATCGACCTCAATGGGACAAAAGCAGAAATAACAGGATGTACCATCAGTGGGAGTAATGCCGTCCGGATTAAAACAGATAATCCTACCGGTGCCTATAATCCCGGGGAGACCGTTCGAAGTGATGTAACCATGACAGAGTGCATCATGGAAGGGAAGTATGGAGTTTCCAGCCTGAATTCCAATCTGGTTCTTAAAAAATGTGGTATAACAGCTACCGAAACCAATACATCTGGCGTCGATGTTTATAGTACAATGCCTGCAGACGAGGAATTGACAGTAACACTGGATGGCACGGAGATTCATTCAGTCGGTAGAGGGGTGGTCGTAAAAGATTGCACCTTGAATATTTTGGGCGGGACAAAAATCATATCAGGAAGCGAGAACACAGGTAATCTGGCAGGGATTCTTGCAAACAGTGATGATGCAGACAAAACATGTATCGTAAATGTAAAAGATAGTACTATTTCGGGACGGAAGGGTATCGAATGTCATGGGAAGGTAAGCCTTCAGATCAATAGTGGTACCGTGATTGGAACAAATGTATACGGGATCGAGTTCTCACAGGGTATACTGAATATTGCCGGGGGAACGATCGTGAACTCATTATTTATCGTGAATCCGGACGAGTCGGAGCTTTCTATTACAGGAGGCACTTTCCGAGGAGGTAACATATACGAAGTATATACCAATGGTGCCTTCCCCAAAGGATTTATTACCGGTGGTCTGTTTGAAAAAGGTAAAACGCTCCACTCCGGAACCTACAAGGACGCATTAGGAGAGGGCAGCATCGCGGAGGGGTACTCGGCGATACCGGCCACACAGACCGGATACTACCAGGTTGTGGAAGGATCTGTTGACGATCCTGATCCTTCTGATCCTTCTGGAGATAACCATGGGACAACTAATCCTTCCGGCGGCAATACAGGGGCAGCCGGCGGTTCCACCGGTAGCAATGTAAGTAGAGCCAGGGCCCTTGGCATAGGAATAGGCCAAACGGGAATCGCATCAGGCAATACATTTAAGGCGCTTAGTTCCTCTGCGGTATCTTTCACCAAAGCAGCGAATAAAAAAACCGTTGTTGTTCCGGCCACAGTAACAATAAATGGAAAAAATTATATAGTTGACCAAATTGAAGCGGATGCTTTCAGGAATTCTAAAGCCACGAAAGTGACGATTGAAAAAAACATTAAAATAATTAAAGCAAAAGCCTTCAATAAGTCAAAAATTAAAACACTGATCGTAAAAAGTAAAAATCTGAAGAAAGCAGTCTCTGTCAAGCAGTGCTTCAAGGGATGCAAATCTTCAAAAATAACGGTTGTCTTTGGCAGTGTTGGGAAAAAATATGTAAATAAATCATTTACTGCTAAGAATACCAAAGCTAAAAAAATCGTGCTTAAAAAGCGATAATTGAAAAAAGCAGATACCGCCGGTCGTGAATTTGTTCGCCTGGCGGTATTTTTGTACACTTCTTTAACTTGCAGCCCTTCTTTAAAATTCCAATGACTCCAAATCGTCCGGAATAAACAGATTCCCTTTATAGTACTGAGAACCTTCCTCCTGATATAGTAATTTCCTTTCCAAAAGGTTCCTGTCTTCTGTATGATATAGCAGAAGATTTTTAACATTCAGTAGACTCGCCAGCTGACAGGCATCCTTTACTGTCGAATGATGTTTTTCATAAGGATGGAAGATGTCTTTCTGGGAATCGAGACAGAATGCCTCATGGAGAAGCCAATCGCTGTTTTTTGCATATTTTTCCTCGCAATCATCATAGGGTTCATCACCACAGCAAGTCAGTTTCTTTCCGTTTCCCATATCCATACAGAATCCGTACTGAGCTGCTTTTGTCGAATGAATATCAAAAAAAGTGATATCATGACCGATAATCTCCCTCGTCTCTCCATCTTGAACTTCTACCAGATGCAATCTGTCGTCAATGAACCGTGTCTCCTTCTGCCCCAGAAGTTTTGCTGCCATATCCCGGATCAGATCTATTACTTCTTTATGGGAGTAGATATAGGCGTCACCTTTATATTCCCCCTGTTTCATGAACTGACAGAACAACCTTACCATCCAGATGATACCCATCAAGTGGTCCACATGTTTATGGGTTACGAAGATATGGCGCATATCCCTCCAGTTAAATCCGGCGTGTTTCAGTTGATGAAGAAGTCCGCTCCCTCCACCGCCATCCACCATAAAGTATTGTTCGTTGTCCTCTATGACAAAGCATGTATTATAACACTCTGTGACAAGAGCGTTTCCTGTTCCTAACAAAGTTAATTTCATAGATTATCTCCTCCATAATTAATCGTTTCCATGTGTACCGAATCTTCTTTTTCTTTCTCTGATGATCCATAGATACATTATAACTTTTTGGGTTAATTAAGTCGAGAACATATAAAACTCTGATGATATATTAGCTCTCCTGATTGCAGGTTCGTATAAAGACATGTAAGCATTTTGGAGAAAAAAGAAAAAGGAGAGAAAATATGACAACTACAACAAAAAACACTTTTGGATTCGGATGTAACCCCGTTATCAAAAAAATGCATGATAGAGCTGAGACAACAACATCAACAGATGCAGCCACCTACAAGGGAGTAGCAAGGAAAACAGGATTCTTCCTTCTGATGGCAGTGGCAGGTTTCGCTGCATTTTTCCTTCTTCACATGGCTTTGGGAGGGGGCACAGCTCCGGATCTTCAATATAATATCATTGAGATCTTCCAATTGAATATGTATATTCCAGAAGCAGCTGTGGCTGGAATGGCTCTCATCATTTCCGTCATTGCCCCGCTTTTCGCATGGTTCTTCCGTTCGGCAATCCCGGTTGTCGGAACATTTTACGCCCTCTGTGAAGGTTATACCATTGGTTTCCTGACCGGTATGCTGGCCCCTCAGTATCAGTGGATCAGCGCAGCAGCACTTGTAATCACAATTCTTGTAGTCGGTGCCATGCTCTTCCTCTATGCAAGGAGAATCATAATAGTCGGAAAGAAGTTCCGGACGGTTGTTACAGCGGTATTCATCACAATGATCCTCGGAGGACTCCTCACTACGATCCTTTTCATGATTCCGTTTACCAGAGTATTAATCAGCCCTATTTTAACCTTCATGGGCAACCCGCTGATCAGCCTTGGTCTATCCATCGTATTCCTCATCGTTGCGGCCCTCTTCCTTCTCGTGGATTTCTCCGTGATCGAAGAGTGCATTGAGAGAGGAATTTCCTCCAAATTTGAATGGATGGCTGCTTTCGGACTGACATACACTATCATCTATATTTATTTCAGAGTGCTGGATCTGATTCTCAAGATCGTTTCCATGACGAAGAATAGTTAGAAATCAAAATAAAAACTATAAAAATCTGCTCAAAAGTCAAGGATTTCTGAGCAGATTTTTTCTATGTAAAGATATACCGATAAGTAAAGATATACCGATAAGTTTGTTGCGACCAACCCCTTTTTGCGATAGAGTAACACTATGGTTTTCACAACCAGATATCTATAAAGAAAGGGGACTTTTAGGAAGATAAGCGGGAATCCTCGGTTATTCAATTGCCGAGATGAAAGCGCCGTGATAAGGCAAGAAAATCAGATCAGAACAAATGTTCTACTTTTTCTTGCCTTGTTTTTTGCTCTATGATATACTATATGTATGAAAGATAACCTAATCCATGCAAGCACTTGTGTGTACAATATCAACTACCATGTGGTGTGGTCTGTCAAGTACCGTAGAAAGATCCTTTCACCGGAGATTGAAGAGTAT
>CADBOX010000106.1 GCA_902796415.1 uncultured Lachnospiraceae bacterium | reverse complement strand
TAACCGCATCCTCATGATGGGTGCCATGGACAACCTGGTAAAAGGTGCAGCCGGTCAGGCAGTGCAGAATATGAATCTCATGTTCGGACTTCCCGAGAATACGGGACTCTTGATGCCACCGGTATTTCCATAGGAGCCAGACAAGTTGGGAAAGGACAGATAAGATGAAAATAGTAGAAGGTGGAGTGGTAGCTCCCATAGGATATAAAGCAGCAGGGCTGCGTGCAGGAATCAAACCAAGTGCCACGAAGAAGGATATGGCAATGATCTGGTCGGAAGCTCCGGCAGTCTGTGCCGGTACATTTACGAAAAATGTGGTGAAGGCGGCTCCGGTTTTCTGGGATAAGAAAATCATCACAGAGGAAGAGACAGTACAGGCCATCGTGATCAACAGCGGTATCGCCAATGCCTGTACAGGTCAGGAAGGAATCGAAAACTGCAGGAAAGAAGCACTTACAGTGGGAAGATGCCTGGGCATCGCACCGGAAAAAGTCCTGGTGGCATCCACGGGGGTCATCGGAGCTCAACTTGTCATGGATGTCATTCAGAAAGGAATTGAGGATCTGTCACAGATTCTTTCAGACGGTCCGGAGGCTGCTGATGATGCAGCCAATGCCATCCTGACGACTGATACACATAAGAAAGAGATTGCTGTAACTGTTGAGCTGGATGGAAAAACCGTTACCATCGGCGGTATGTGTAAGGGTGCCGGTATGATTCATCCAAATATGGGTACCATGCTTGCTTTTGTCACCAGTGATGTATCGGTTGAGAAAACCACACTCCAGGAAATGCTGCTGGAAGGTGTCGAGGATAGCTTTAACATGGTTTCTGTAGATGGGGATACTTCCACCAATGACAGTTGTCTGGTTCTATGCAACGGCATGGCAGGAAACCGGCTTCTTACAAAGGACAGCAAAGGTTATGAAAACTTTAAGAAAGCCTTATTCTACGTTCTTGAGTATCTGGCCAAACAGATTGCAGGGGACGGGGAAGGATGTACCCGGTTGTTTGAGGTCATCTGCCGGGGGGCTGCCTGTAAAGAGGATGCAAGAATTATCAGCAAATCAGTGGTTTGCTCTTCCCTGACTAAGGCAGCTGTGTTCGGAAAGGATGCCAACTGGGGTAGAATCCTTTGCGCCATGGGTTACAGTGGAGTCGTCTTCGATCCGGAGAAAGTGGATATTACTTTATGTTCAGAGGAGGAAGGCTCTCTGACCATCGTAAAAGACGGAATCGCCACAGACTACAGTGAGGAGAAGGCTACCCGGATTCTATCCGGCAATCCGGTTCAGGCCATACTGGATATCCATGCGGGAGACCAGACGGCCACTGCATGGGGATGCGATCTGACCTACGAATATGTATCCATCAATGCGGATTACCGCTCCTGATGTGATAAACGTGATGCTTCCCAAAAAACGGGAATAAGAAAGAAAAGTCTTAAATAGAGAAAGAAGGAAAAGAATGCTGGCACATAAAGAAGTGGATATTATTACGGAAAAGGCGAATACATTGATCGAGGCCATGCCTTATATACGTCGTTTTAACGGGAAGACGATCATCGTAAAGTACGGCGGAAGTGCCATGGTGGACGAGACCCTGAAAGCCAATGTGATCCGGGATGTGGCTTTGCTGAAGCTGGTGGGGCTGAAGCCGATCATCGTGCACGGTGGCGGTAAGGAGATCAGTAAATGGGTAAAACTCAGCGGAAAAGAACCGGAGTTTTATAATGGCCTTCGTGTGACAGACAAAGACACCATGAATATCGCAGAGATGGTTTTAAATAAAGTGAATAAGGAACTGGTGGGTCTGATGCAGAAAATGGGTGTAAATGCGGTCGGTCTCTGCGGCAAAGACGGTAACATGATCCGCTGCACCAAGAAGAAACCTGACGGTAAAGATATCGGTTTCGTGGGAGAGGTGGAAAAGGTGAATGTAGAACTCCTGGAGACTCTGATGGAAAGAGACTTCATACCGGTAATCGCCCCCATCGGCCTGAGCCGCAAATATGAACCATACAACATTAATGCAGACGATGCCGCCTGTGCCGTGGCCAAAGCGATGAATGCGGAAAAACTGGTCTTTCTGACAGACATCGAAGGAATTCTCATGGATCCCGATAACAAAAAGACCCTGATTTCCGAGATGGATGTCAACACCGCAAAGGAATTTATCGCAGATGGTATTGTCGGAGGTGGTATGATGCCAAAACTTCAGAACTGTATCGATGCCATAGAAGAAGGGGTATCCAGAGTCCATATTCTGGATGGAAGAATGGCCCACTGTCTGCTTCTGGAGTTCTTCACTGAGAAGGGCATCGGAACTGCCATCTTAAAAGAACCTCTTTTTTAGTACATGCCAATTTTATGTCAGAAAGGAGCAGTGGAATGGGTGAAGAAATGAAAAATTATATGAACACAGCAGAGCAGGTTATCCTCAAAACATATAACCGCTTTCCTGTGGTATTCGAAAGAGGAGAGGACGTCTATCTGATCGACATGGAGGGAAAGAAATATCTTGACTTTGGTGCAGGAATTGCCGTCTCCGCTTTGGGTTATTCCAATCAGGATTACAAAAATGCCCTGAAAGACCAGATTGATAAAGTGATACATACTTCAAATCTGTATTATAATAAACCGGCAGTAGAGGCGGCACAGAAGATCGTCGCAAGTTCCGGAATGGACAAAGTGTTCTTTACAAACAGTGGAACCGAAGCCATCGAAGGTGCCTTGAAGGTTGCAAGAAAATATGCTTATCAGAAGGATTCCTCCAAGGAGTATGAATTCATAGCCATGAATCATTCCTTCCATGGAAGAAGTCAGGGAGCCTTGTCGGTGACCGGTAACAGTCATTACCAGGATGGGTTTGTGCCCCTTAATCTGAGAGCGGTATTTGCTGATTTCAATGATCTGGAAGATGTACGGTCAAAACTGTCAGATCGGACCTGTGGAATCATCTGTGAGGTCGTTCAGGGAGAAGGAGGGATTTATCCCGCCAAGAAGGAATTCCTGGAAGGTCTTCGCGAGATCTGTGATGAGAAGGACATCCTGCTCATTTTCGATGAAGTACAGTGTGGTATGGGACGCTGTGGATCACTCTATGCACATGATATCTATGGGGTAAAACCGGATGTCATGGCTCTGGCTAAGGGACTTGGCTGTGGTATCCCTGTGGGAGCCTTTGTAGTAGGGAAGAAAGCAAGCCAGGCTTTGGTGCCGGGTGATCACGGAACCACATACGGAGGAAATCCCTTGGCTACAGCCGCAGTCAGTAAAATATTTGATATATTTGAAGATAAGAATATTGTAAATCATGTAAAAAGTGTAGGTATTTATTTAAATAACAAATTAAATGAGTTAAAAAACAGATATACCTCTATCGTAGATCACCGTGGAATCGGTCTCATGCAGGGACTTGAGTTCGACAGGCCGGTAGGACCTATCGTCAGCAAAGCCTTGGAACAGGGTCTCTTGCTGATTTCTGCAGGTCCCAATATAATCCGCTTTGTTCCCCCCCTCATCATTACTGAGGAACATGTGAATGAAATGATCGGCATATTGGATACTGTACTTGATGGCGAGTCATAAAATATATCTGACCTGATCCTTCCCGGATCAGGTTTTTCTTTATGTTTTTTCCTTCAAATTCCCTGGAATCAAGGGCAAGTTTTATCTTGTATTCACTTATATTTTTGAGTATTATATATATGGTGGAAAATAATTCAGACTGCCTTTTTCATGCATTGGAAAGGGGGTTCTGAACCTATGCCAAAGAGAAGGATAATATGTATTGCTTTCGGACTGGCTTTGGTATTTCTGCAGGGAGGATGTGGCTCCGGTTTTTTATCGGACCTGTTCCCGGCAGCAGACTCTATAAGACTTCAGGAGGAAAACCAGGGCTACAGTGAGGGGTCGGAAGCCGATAACACCGGGGTTATAAGCTCTGAGAAGGGCGGGGATCCGGCGGATAAATGGATCTTCGTACATGTCTGCGGATGTGTCAGCAAACCGGGCTTGTATCGCTTTAAAGAGGGAGCCAGGATTGATGCAGCTATCCGTGCTGCCGGTGGTTTTAGCAAAGATGCCGATGAGAGAAGCGTCAATCTGGCCCAGATTATGACGGACGGAATCCAGATTGAGGTTTTACCCGCAGTGGTTTCCGAAGAAAAAAATCCGTCAGGGGATACCCGGATCAATCTTAATCTTGCTCAGAAAGAAGAGTTGATGACTTTGAACGGCATCGGAGAGAACCGTGCACTGGCCATCATTGCTTACCGCGAGGAACACGGTGGATTCTCTTCTGTGGAAGAACTGAAAAAGGTGGAAGGGATCGGAGACGGAATCTATCAAAAGATAAAAAAATCTATTAAGATATAGACGATATAGGGGTGTGTTTATGAAGAAAATACTTGTGGTGGATGATGAAAAACTTATCGTGAAGGGGATAAAGTTCTCCCTGATGCAGGATGACATGGAAGTGGATTGCGCCTATGATGGAGAGGAAGCTCTGGAGATGGCAAAGAAGACAGAGTATGATGTGGTACTGCTGGATGTGATGCTTCCGAAGATGGATGGCTTTGAGGTATGCCAGTTGATCCGGGAATTCTCTAATATGCCTATCATTATGCTTACCGCCAAGGGAGATGACATGGACAAGATCCTTGGTCTGGAGTATGGCGCCGATGATTACATCACAAAACCTTTCAATATCCTCGAGGTAAAAGCCAGGATCAAAGCCATCATGCGCAGAAGCTCACGAAAAGTAGTGGAGGAGGAGAAGAAAGTATTCGAGAAGGATGCTTTGAAGATAGATTGTGATGCCAGAAGAGTTTTTGTGGATCAGAAGGAAATCAAACTGACAGCGAAAGAGTTTGATCTTCTGGAATTACTGGCCTTTCATCCAAACAAGGTATACAGCAGAGAAAATTTGCTGAACATCGTGTGGGGATATGATTACCCGGGAGATGTCCGCACGGTGGACGTTCATATCAGGCGCCTTAGGGAGAAGATTGAGAACAATCCTGGGGATCCGGTATATATTCACACTAAGTGGGGGGTAGGTTATTATTTCCAGGATTAATTACAAGGTAATCTCCCATTTTATATCATTTTCCGTCTTTATCGGGGTATTGTTTGTCCTGATCATGAATATTTTTCTTCATGGTGCAACCAGGAGACTGATCATAGCACAGGATAAAAAACTGATGGACCAGAGGGAAGACTATGTCAGAATGCAGAATAATATTCTGGCCAACCGGATCATCCATGAAGGGATTGATGAATTCTCCATATCCGGTGATTTTTCCGAAGATTCGGATATGATAAGTGAGCTTCAGCTGATTGCCGGCGGACTGGAAGGCCGCATAATCCTGCTGGGCTCCAATTTTAAAGTGGTTTCGGATACCTATGAGAGAAACATAGAACAATATATCATAACGGAAGACACTCTGAAAGCCATGAAGGGAGAGAGTGTCAGAGCAAAAAGAGTCGGGAATTCTTATGTACAGGTCGTGACCGGAATCATAGACAAGGAGAGGGACCAAAGCAAGGGAGTTGTTATCACTTTAGCTTCTTTGCAGGATGGAAAAGGCGCAATTGCCTATATCAAAAATCACTCGGTTGTGATCAACGGTTTATTCTTTGTGATTTCTCTTATTCTGGGCAGTCTTCTGACCATTTTCTCCAGACGATGTTTCCGTGATATCCTGAAGGAAATGAATGTGATCGCCGAGGGACATCAGGAGAACCGGCTTTCCGAAGAAGGATTCAGGGAGTTTTATCAGATGGCCGTGTCCTTCAATAAGATTACGGATCGCTTCAAAGAACTGGAGAACAGCCGTCAGGAGTTTGTTTCCAATGTGTCCCATGAATTGAAGACACCTATCACTTCCATGAAGATCCTGGCGGATTCCCTGCTCATGCAGGAAGATGTGCCTGTGGAGATCTATGAAGAGTTTATGGGCGACATCGTTCATGAAATCGACAGGGAGAATCAGATCATCACAGATCTTCTGGATCTGGTGCGTATGGACAAGGCTTCCGGTGACTTGAATATTGCCCCTGCCAACATAAATGATCTGTTGGAGCAATTGCTGAAGAGGATTACTCCCATCGCAGAAAAACAGGGCATCACGATTCATCTGGAAACTATGAGACAGGTTACCGCGGAGGTCGATGTTGGTAAACTGTCACTTGCATGTAACAATATCATCGAAAATGCCGTGAAATACAACAACCCGGGTGGACATGTGAACGTTTACCTGAATGCGGACCATAAATTCTTCTATATCAGGGTGCGTGACGATGGGGTCGGTATCCCGGAAGACTGCCAGGAACGTATCTTTGAGAGATTCTACCGGGTGGATAAAGCGCGATCCAGAGAGACGGGAGGTACCGGTCTGGGACTTGCCATTTCAAGGAAGGTGGTTCTGCTTCACAAGGGTTCCATCCGTGTTCACAGCAAAGAGGGGGAAGGAACTACTTTTATCATCCGGATTCCTCTGAACTATATCGGATAGCGGCAGGAGGATGAGATGAAAAAGAAGATTATATTCTTTCTGTTGGCCCTGTCGGCGGCTCTTGTGCTGACCGGCTGTGGCAAAAAACAGGAGAAGTCCGGGTCAGCGACCGACGGAGAGTACGTACTTTACTATCTGAATATTGACGGGGACGGTCTGACCCGGGTGGAGAAAAAACTGGATCTGCCTGAGGACACAGAAGCTGCAGTGAGACTGATCCTGGAAGAATTAAACAAGGTTGACAAAAAAGATGAGTATAAATACACGAAAGTATTGAATGACCAGATTCTGGTTGACTCCATCCATCTGATTGAAGAGGGGGAGGTTGTCATTAATTTCGGTTCCGGATACACACAGATGAATCCGGGCAGAGAGATTCTGGTGAGGGCTGCCATCGTGAAATCCCTGATGCCTCTCGACGGGGTATCCTATGTGTCTTTTACCATAGATGATGAACCTCTTACCAACGAGGAGGGCATCGTGGTGGACCGTATGAGTGAGGATACCTTTGTGCTGGATGATGACCGGAGTGAGGTCTACAATTACACGGAAACGGTCACCCTTTATATGGCAAACAAAACCGGAGACGGACTGGTTGAAGTCTCTGTCGATGTGGAAGCGAATGATAATCAGTCTCTGGAGGAAGCAGTTCTGGAAGCGCTGAAAGAAAATTATGGCAATGACACCATCAGCCCTATCCCCAAGGGATTGACTTTCCATAGGATTCACGTATTACAGAAAATATGCTATGTGGATCTCAGTACGGATATACTCACCGGAGTCCCCGGAGTGGATGAGAATATCAAAGTATATTCCATGGTGAACACCCTTACCTCCCTGTCCAGGATCAATCAGGTTCAATTTACGATAGACGGGGAGCTGGTACCCAAAATGAATGATGTCTCAGGCTTTGATTCGCTGATGAGCTACGATTATTATTACCTCAGTGAAGCGGACCAATGAGAGCTTATTCCATCTAAGAGGAAAACAATTTTACAAAAATGAAAAGACCTTTGTTATTACTGCTGATAGGGCTTGTGCTTGGAGAGCTGTGCGGTTATTGGCTGTATCTGACCGGGGTCGTGATATGGGCTTCGCTTTTATGCATTGTTCTGCTTTATCGCAGAACATTTCTGAAAGGGAAGCTTTTTTTTATTCTTCTTGCTTTTTTCTCCATGGCCCTTCTGGGTAATCTGTCCTGGCATCTGGAGGCAACGAAGATAACTGCTGCAAAAGTATTTGCAGAGAAAAATAGTTCGGAGGAGTACAAACTGGAGGGGCAGCTGACAGATTGTAAGATCACTGAGAAAGGGTACCTCAGCCTGACTGTCCTTAATCCAAGAGTGAAAAAAGGAGAGAAGGAAGTATTCAGATTGAAGGGGCGATGCCTGTGTGGTGGAATGATTGGCAACTCTGTGGAAGAAGGAGAAATCCCTTGCCCGGGGGACCGTGTTTTTCTATCTGTACGGCTTTCTTTTCCACAGGAAGCCCGAAATCCCGGGGGTTTCCCTGAAAGGGTCTATGATTTGGCAAATGGAATCTGTCTGAAAGGTGATTTTTCCAGACTTCCGGCAGTGAGAAGACCCATGATCTCCCTGCGCCGTTATGCTTACCGGATAAAATGCAGGATGGAGACAGGTTACATGAGATACCTGAAACCTGAGGACAGTGGAGTCCTGTGTGCCATGGTACTGGGAGACAAGACAAACATGGACTATGTCCAGAGGAAACTGTATGAGGAAAACGGGGTAGTACATCTTCTGGCCATATCGGGACTGCATATATCCGGTGTGGGCGGAAGAATCTATCGCAGCCTTCGAAGAAAAGGATTCTCTTATTCATTTTCCTGTATATGTGGTGGCATGTTACTTCTCTTTTACGGGTGTATGACAGGGTTCGGATCCTCAGTGGTCAGGGCTTCCGGCATGTTTTTGATCTTTTTAGCATCTGAGTACCTTGGCAGGCCTTATGATCTGATGTCCGCCATGAGTCTGACCGGAATACTCATGATTCTGGAACACCCTTACAGGATCCTGGAACCTGGCTTTCAGATTTCCTATGCCGCAGTGTCTGCAATCGGATGGATATTTCCTTTTGTAAAAAGCTGCATGAACATGGAAGAGGAAACCGGGAAGAAAACGAAAAGTGTCAGTTTGACCGGCATACTGAAGGAAAAGCTGCTGGGGAGCCTTGTGATCTTCACGGTCACTGCGCCTCTTGTAATGCATACATATTATGAATGCAGTCCTTACAGTATCCTTTTGAATCCTCTGATCCTTCCGGCCATGAGTATTCTTATGTTAAGCGCACTTTTAAGCGGTATCCTGGGACTTCTATCTACTGCCGGCTCCAGGATGCTCATCATGTTATCCGGACATTCCGCTTTTCTGTTTCTATGGAGGATTCTGGCTCTTCCTTCCGTTTTCATCCTTCATGGTTACCGGGAAATATTCACCTTAGTGAGAACCTGGAAGGGCGCTTTGATCATCACGGGATGTCCCTCCCCTTTTAAAATGTTCTTACTGTACCTCTATGAGTTGTTGATCTTATTCTTGCTGTACAGATACCGTAACAGCATTCAGAGATTTAAAAAAGTACGGAGAATTGTCCTGGGTTTCTGCTGCTTATTCTGGATTACAATCTATGCGCCCTCGGAGGGACTTTTTGGAAAACCTGTCTGCAGAATCACCATGCTGGATGTAGGACAAGGGGAGAGCATCTTAGTACGCCTGCCCGGCAGAAAGGCCATGCTGATTGACGGCGGCAGTGAGTCCCGGGAGGATGTTTTTGAGAAAGTCATCCATCCGGCACTTTCTTATTACGGCATATCCGGACTGGATTATGTTTTGATTACCCATATGGATGAAGATCATATTTCCGGCATTCGGCAGATGCTTCTGTCTGGGTATCCCGTCACACGCCTGCTGACAGGATCAACCTGTTACAGAGATGGGATTGCCCCGGATCCGGCGCAGGAGCTTATCTGTCAACTGTGTGTGAAAAATCATACGGTATTTCATACAATGGAACGAGGGGATGAACTGATAACCGGGGGGATTCATTTTCTCTGTCTCCACCCCAGGAAAGACACCGTATATACCGACCGGAATGAAAAATCCCTGACAATGTATATCCGTTGGAAGGATTTTTCCGCCGTCTTTCCCGGAGACCTGGGATCCGAACAGGAAGATAATATCCTGGAAGGGATTAATCAGACTATCACGCTTCTTAAAGTGGGACACCACGGTTCCAGGTATTCCACAGGGAATGCATTGCTTGACCGCCTGAAACCCTCCTTTGCCATGATCTCGGCGGGAGATGGAAACCACTATGGTCATCCCCATCGGGAGGTCCTTGACCGTCTGAAAAACCATGGAACCAAGGTGTTTCAGACGAAGGGTAACGGGGCAGTTTGTCTGGACACTGACGGTGAGAATCTGCGCATCTATTACTGGAACCGGCGCAGGGAAAACCCATAAAAAATCCATAAGAAATATTATGGAAATACTACAAAAATATTCTGAAATATAGTATAATTATTTCAGAGAAGTGTAACAAAATTACTACAGGGAGGAGAAGGGTATGTTAAAAGATTTTGTAAAGCCTGTAAAACCTGAAAAAGAAGAACTGAAGACACAAGTCAAGGCAGCCCGCAAGGAACTTGGGGGTTACCAGATGAAGATCAAAGAGGCAAAACTGCCGGTAATGGTTATATTTGAAGGCTGGGGCGCAGCCGGTAAGGGAAGTGTTCTGGGAAAAGTGATCCGCAACATCGACCCGCGTTTCTTCAAGACAAAGAAGATGGACGCACCTACAAAAGAAGAGAAAAGATATCCTTTCCTTCATCGTTATCTGCTTGAGATCCCGGAAGCAGGAAAGTTCACTTTCTATGATACTTATTGGATGGAGGAAGTGACCAACGGAGTCTTTAACGGTGACCTGGATGAGGACGGATATAAACAGACGATAAAAAGTATCAATACCATGGAGAGATCTCTTCATGATAACGGATATCTTGTACTGAAATTCTTCTTCCATATCAGCAAGAAGGAACAGAAGAGAAGACTGAATGCTCTGGCTGCCAACAAGAATACCAGATGGCGAGTGAATAAGGATGACAAGACAGAGAACAAGAATTATGAGAGTTTCCTGGAGATCTATGATACCTACCTGGAAGACACAAACCGTTCGGTAGCACCATGGTATATTATCGATGCCGAGGACAGCAAATGGGCAGAATTACAGGTGCTGCAGTTTATCAATCAGGGAATTGATACCGCTCTTAAGAATCATTCCATGGCCGTTCCGATTCTTCAGAATACCTTCCCGCTCCTGCCGATTCCGAAACTGGAAGATGTGGTGATGGAAGGCAAGGAATTGACGGATGAAGATTACGAAAGGGAACTGAAGCTGCTTCAGGCTGAACTCAAGAAACTTCATAATAAAGTCTATCGGAAGAAGATTCCGGTTATCATCGCCTACGAAGGATGGGATGCCGCCGGTAAGGGAGGTAATATCAAGAGAATCACAGCTGCACTGGATCCCCGCGGATTCGAAGTTCAGCCGATTGCCAGCCCGGAACCACATGAGAAAGCAAGACATTTTATGTGGAGATTCTGGAATCGTCTCCCCAAAGATGGTCATATAGGCATCTTCGATCGTACCTGGTACGGCAGGGTTATGGTGGAACGTATTGAAGGATTCTGCTCGGAGAATGACTGGCAGCGTGCCTACAATGAGATCAACGAGTTCGAGAAGGAACTGGCCGATTGGGGTGCTGTTGTGATCAAGTTCTGGGTACATATCGATAATGAGACCCAGCTGGCCCGTTTCACAGACCGTCAGAATACTCCTGAGAAACAGTGGAAGATCACTGACGAAGACTGGAGAAACCGTGAGAAATGGGATCAGTATGAGGAAGCCATCGATGACATGCTCCGCAAGACCAACACGGAGTTTGCCCCATGGCATATCCTGGAGTCCAACGACAAGAAATATGCCCGTATAAAGGCTTTAAGAATTGTCGTGGATGCCATCAAAGAAGCTTGCAAATAAGATAATCCCGGCTTAGCCGGGATTTTTCTTTCGAAAATGGCGGGACGATACCTGAGGATATCGATCTGTCAGAAATTCAGGGGGAATCATAATGTTAGTATATTGTTATCCGAGATGCGGCACCTGCAAAAAGGCAAAAAAATGGTTGGATGAGAAGGGTATCAGCTATCAGGAGAAAAACATAACCGAGGAGAATCCCACCGCAGACCAGCTGAAGGAATGGCACGAGAAAAGCGGTCTTCCTTTAAAGCGGTTCTACAATACCAGCGGAAGGCTTTATAAAGAGATGCAGTTAAAGGATAAGATCCCTTCCATGACCCGGGAAGAGCAGTACACTTTACTTGCCAGCGACGGTATGCTGGTGAAAAGACCGAT
>CADBOX010000105.1 GCA_902796415.1 uncultured Lachnospiraceae bacterium | reverse complement strand
GCATAAGCTAATACCGGGGTATCCTTGAATCCGTATTTGGCAACAAAATGTTCCGGGTAGGTCAGTCTCTCCAGAGCCTTCAGGATCTTGTCCTGCTGCTCTTTCGGAATCAGATAGCCATTGATATGTCCCCCATCCATCATCAGATCAAAATCGTAGACCACCTCCATCTCATTTTTCAGGGAAGCCAAAGGTTCGATCACAGACTTGTAAGGATCATCCATAAGAAGCAAGATGTGGGGAAGCTCCACCAAAGCATTTTCTCTGACATGCAGCCTCGGGGGAATCCTTGACTCCATGGTAGCTTCCGTGGCGCGGATCATAGTGGTGCTGCCCTTGTGATAGTCGTAGGCTTCCAGGTCGAAAGCGCCCACGATACCGGCGCGGATTCTCCCTACGCTGTCCTTTCTCTCCACATAGATCATAGCATCCTGATACACCTGAAAGATCCCATCTTTCTCATACTGATGCATGGACTCATTTATCTTAGCGAGGCGGTCATCCACATCTTTTTCTTCCAGGAAGATCTCCGGCAGGATCATACGGTAGGTAGAAGGAGAATCTCCTACAATCTGCTCCACTTCATTCCAGTATTCCGGTTGGCTGGTGAATTGATCAACAGCTACCACTGCCCATTTTTCCGGATCCACATCCCCATTTGGCAAAATGATATCTGTTGCTCTGAATATATTACACATATAGACTCCTTTTCCTTGTTTTCAGTCATCGCTCTATGCAATGTCAGATACTATCATAACATAAAAATCTGTAAAATGATATGAAAAAATGCTTGCATTCTATTTTTGTTCATGCTATAATACATTTCGTTGGCAAGGAAACGAGCCGGCAACACATGCAGTCGTGGCGGAATTGGCATACGCGCTAGACTAAGGATCTAGTCCGGGCTTTCTGGGTGCGGGTTCAAGTCCCGCCGACTGCATCTTTTTTATTTAAAGAATCCCCATCAAAAAGAACCGGGTATAATCCCGGTTCTTTTTGCGTTTCCATTTTTTAACCATTTTCCTATCTCAAGTCCTCTCATAGCATGGAGTCTCAATGCATATAAGAGTTCTTTGATCCTATCTTCTCAGGGGGATGTCCCTGTTTCAGTGTCTTCCTCTGCTCCGGTGTATTCCTCTTCTTCAGAAGCTTCCTCCACCGCCTTCTCCAACTCGTTAAGATTCGTGTAATCCGTAAAGTATTGGGGATTGGTAGTAATGTACAGGCCTTCATCCGTCCGGAATGCACTGACATCCTCCGTGGTGGTAACCATAGCTTCTATGTTTACTTTGTCCCCCACATAGACAGACTTCACCACATTGTCATCTTCAAAATCTACCCAGGACCGGAGTCTTACTCCACCGGAACTGATGTAAGTGATGGCGACATAACCAGTGAGGGGAAGGTAATCCTTTATCTCCAGAATCTTGGATTCCAAACCCTCGACATAGGTTCCATCTTTCAGACGATAATAAGGTTTCTCCTTATATAGTCCCTTATGACGCACCTCCAGAATCTGTCCGTTCTTCAGCCGGAGATCATCGTCTTCCACGATTCCAGGCTGCTTCGTAGCACAGAATTCCTCCTGATCTGATACGTTTTTCACCATCAGGTATTTTATGTTAAAATCTTCTTCCAGCACAAGAGTGCCGTCCGTTTTTTTCTGACTGACTTCGGTTTTTTCTGCGGGCCGGTAAGTCTGACTTTTTAAAAAATACCGAAATCCAATGACAAAAGCGAAAGTAAGCCCTACCAAAACGAGGGATAAAGCCATGGACCTCAATACGGTTCCGACAGATTCCTGCCCACCATTCCTGTCACGGGATCTCCTGTCTTTCGATTCCATATACTCCTCCTGTGAATGCAGATTCCGATGGTCCCCATGGAATCCTTAATTCATTTTATACATTCTATAATAGTATATGCAATCCGGATGGAGATGTCAATCCGACCTTTATTTCACATCATACTGTGTAAGGTTATATTTCTTGATCAGATTAGTAAGTTCAGACACGTAACTACTCCAGGTACAGTAGCCTCCCTTCTGAAGGATGCTTAACTGCTTACTGTAGCTTGTGGTGGCTGTGATTCCTGCATACCTTCTACTGGAACCATTCATGGCACCTACCAGATATGCGGAATGGTCAGCGATGGAACAGGCCAGATTGGGATATTTCCGGAATTTGGCAGTGACCGTAACCTTTTTTCCTCTGTATTCTTCTCTTGTCTGGATGCTGACGCAGCTGGTCTGATCCCAGGTGGAACCGGTCCATGTATTCCCGGAGAGAGAAATCTTCATGCCAAATAAGTTATTTCCCTGTTGACACAGTGTGGTCTTGCCCCATCCGCTTTCATTGATGGCCTGTGCCAAAGTTACAGATGCCAGGATACCGGTCTTTTTATAATCTGCCTGGGCAATAGGTCCAAGCAATTTGATAAACTGGTCTGTTGTTAACCCCTGAAGATTCTTAGCAGTCAACGTCGTGGAAGACGGTACGGAACTTACCACTGCTGTCTCTTTTTTGGTAAGATAAACTGTCTTCTCCGGTTTCACGTAACTATAGTTAATATTTAAGGCTTTGCAGATGGCTTTTCCGGGTACCATGATCATCCGGGCACCATTCACCCAGGCATATCTCGGAGCCGTATTGATCTTCTTCTTTTTGCCATTCACATAAGCATACTTTTTATTCAGGTACATTCTGATTTTATTGGTCCCTAATCTCATGGTGAGCTTTTTGTCCAACTTCTTAAAAGAAGCCTTCACAAATGGACCTTGAAGTTTGAGGCAGTGCTTATAAGGAATCATGATATTATCATTGATCAGCAGTGCCGGATTTGCATCATTGGTAACGAGTTTTCCCTCATAGTACACTTTGTAGTATGCTCCACTATAAAGTTTTGTCTTCGATCCACTCTTGTAAGTGACCGATGCGTTGGCGATCGTCCCGGCGCAGAATAACACAAGCGCGGCGCAGATCAGGATCATCCTTTTCATACTTTTCTTCATCTTCTCTTTGCTCCTTTCTCCTTAAGATTAGGTCTGGTACAAATGTACAAAAAATATATAAATACGCTCAAAAACATGTTATTTTTTGCTAAAACAAGTTTTTAAGTAATAAAAAAGACCAGCGAACTTTCGTTCGCTGGTCTTTACCATCACGCTAATTTGCTCTTTGCAAGATCTGCAAGAGCGGTGAAGCCTGCCGGATCGCTGATAGCCATCTCGGAGAGCATCTTTCTATTCACTTCGATATCTGCTAATTTCAAGCCGTACATAAACTTGCTGTATGATAAACCGTTCATTCTGGCTGCTGCATTGATACGTGCAATCCAAAGTTTTCTGAACTGTCTCTTTCTCTGTTTTCTTCCTGCGTAAGAACTTGTCAGAGCTCTCATCACGGACTGTTTTGCTACTCTATACTGTTTAGATCTTGCGCCTCTGTAACCTTTCGCAAGCTTTAATACTCTGTTATGTCTTTTCCTGGCACCAAGGCCACCTTTTACTCTAGCCATTATTACAAACCTCCTCTATACGATTAAAGATATGGTAAGATCTTCTTCATGTTCTTTACATTAGACTCATCCATGATCGTTGATTTTCTAAGATTTCTTTTTCTCTTGGTTGTTTTCTTTGTCAAGATATGGCTCTTGTAAGCTTTATTTCTCTTTAACTGGCCTGTACCGGTTTTTTTGAAACGCTTTGCGGCAGCTCTGCTGGTTTTCATTTTTGGCATGATAAAAATCCTCCTAATCCATTATCTTAAAAAAAATATTAGCGTTTTTCCACCAGGAACATGATCATGCTCCTGCCCTCGAATTTAGGTTTTTTCTCTACAACTGCAATATCACTAAGCTGTGTAGCGAACTCATCGAGAATGATCTTGCTGTCATTTACATGGGCAAGCTCACGTCCGCGGAAACGAAGGGTCACTTTAACCTTATCCCCTTTGGATAAGAACTTTCTTGCCTGATTGATCTTGGTATTAAGATCGTTCTTATCGATATTGGGAGACAGACGAACCTCTTTTACATCGATGGTCTTCTGCTTCTTCTTCGATTCCTTCTCTTTACGTGCAAGCTCATATCTGTATTTACCATAATCGATAATTTTACATACAGGCGGTTTGGCATTGGGGGCGATCTTAACGAGATCCAGTTCTGCCTCTCGAGCAAGTTTCATGGCGTCACGGGCTGACATGATACCAAGCTGTTCCCCGCTTTCACTGATTACTCTAACCTCTCTGTCACGTACCTGTTCATTAATCATTAAATCGTTTATAGCTGTGCACCTCCGTAGTAAATAATCTGAAAAATCATCTCATATATAGAAAAACAATAGAAAAAAGGATAGTCCGAAAACTATCCACACATACCTATACTATACAACAATACGAACTGTATATAATATAACGATATTAACCCGAGTCACCATATGTGCTGAGGTGAGAGTGGATACTCTTCTTCCTTTTTTGTCGTCTCGCAACAACTTCTATACTATATCATTCGTATGTGGGATTGTCAATATTTTTTTAATATTCGTACAAATATTTTTTATAAGGTAAGAGTTAAGGTCTTATCCTCCAGCTGATACTGACGATACCGGATACCCACCATATCAAACATACGCTTTGCCGCGATGGTAGAATCAGAATCTGCGTATTTATCTGAATAATAGATTACCTCGCGAATCCCTGATTGAATGATCGCCTTTGTGCATTCATTACATGG
>CADBOX010000104.1 GCA_902796415.1 uncultured Lachnospiraceae bacterium | reverse complement strand
TGGCCATTCCCATGCCGGAATTTGCACCGGTTACAATTGCAATCTTATCTGTGAGTGCAGACTTTTTTCCTGTTTCCCCCATGTAATATCCCTCATTGATCAAACAATTTCTTCATTCATTCGCGCACATTCTAATTCTGTTTCTTCACCACCTGATACTCATCCCCATTCCTATAATATAGACGACGTTGAGGTCAGGTACCATAAACATTCCCATCAGGAGCTGGAACATCTGTCTTGAGGCTGCATCCCTGCCTTAGAGGAAAACGTCCCCCTGGCCATTTTTGTATAAACACCTTTTTGAACGATCCTGCCAGCCTATGGCTAACCTAAAAATATCTCATCCAATAATATCTTCTTCAGGCTTACACACCGGTTCTCCTTCAATACTCACTGAACACCCGGACACAAGCCATCAGTACGTCTGCATGACGTATGGTTCTTTTTATTAGTTTCCGGTTTTCCCGAACCTCGGCTGAAAACCTGACATTTCCATGCCAGTTCTCAAAGCAGGACGCTGCAGATTCCACCATCTCCAGCGAAATTAGAAACGGCGTTTGGCAACGAATGGAAGGTTCATGGTTCTCGGCCTCTCCACAGTACATTTTCTGGTTCAACCGGAACAATGTAAACCATTGCCCTTCACTGTATACTTCAACCCGCCGGCATTCATTCAGACACATGCACATACGATTCCAGATATGCCAGCCTGTCAGATCCCTTTCCCGTGACGGGGCGGGAACGGGACAGAACACTCCCCTGTAAGCTGCTGCATCTCCAAGGTCCTCGATCTTTGAATTCCAATAATCCACATATCTGCTGTATTCGGCTTCACTTCCAAGATAGCGGATAGCTTCATGCGCAAAGACCATCCAGGCAGGAAGCTCTGTGATTCCCTGCCGCCGGGCTTTCTCGAGGCGATGATGCCCATCGACCAAGTTGAAACTGTCCGGCGCCACTTCAATGAAAATCAGCGGCCTGTCCAGATCAGCATCCAGAATATGTTTCTCTTTCATATGCCCCAGCCCATGACAGTACTTGATCACCTCTGCGACAGGCACACTGACTCTGACAGCCGTATTCAGCCATGGTGTTCTGGCAGCTTTCTCGTTATCATCCGCAGCCAGATCCTTTATCAGCCGGCTGACATTATAGTTAAAGATCCCGTTTGGGAACCATTCTTCCCGGTCGTTATTATGAAAGTCGTAATAGTCCGGGCAGTATATCATTTCCCGATATCGAAACTCCATGTACGTCACACTTCCTTTGATTTATCCGGTATACGAATTACACACCATCTCTGCTGGTCAGAAGATTCTGGAAAGCTTCTGACATATCACTCAAGCTATCTTCTACTGGTCCCAGCAACTCCATGATCTCAGCACGGTCATTACTACATATAAAACGTGGCATAATCATATATCGGAAACCAATCAAATACTTCTTCTTCCTTTATATACAAAGGATGCCTCGGATTCCCTCTCCGAGTCATTTTCCCCCTGACATACCATTGGAAATCTCCATCAAGTGCATATTGTATATCCACTAATGATTTTCCCAGATATGGCCTGCTGTCAATAGCATCACCCCATGCCGCCCATACAGCAGCAATTCGATACTTCTCCTGAAGCATCTTGAGATTCCTCAGGTTCAAATCCAATAATTTTCTATCAGGATTCTCAGGAAGGCCATCCGGATGTGAGGCTATTTCAGGGTAAAGATTGACCATGATCCAGCCATCATATCCATCAGCATATGTAAGCTTCCGAACTTTACGTATAGTAGGATCATCTTTTCCGGGGACTGTGGTGCTGGGATTCACACCAATCACAAGCATGTTCATGACTCCGGGCTGTCCAAGAACAAATCGGTTGTCTGCATCTCCCAGATAAATCCATCCATTTTCTTCTAAAAATTTCATGGCAAATAATAGCCCCTAACGTTCGGTTCTTTTTTCCGCAGCTGTTCTTCTACACGCTTGAGCATCTCCTGGAGAACCTCTATCTGTTTTTCCAAAGCAGCGATAGTCTTATCCTGAATCTCACAACGTTCCTCAAGTAAACTGATTAATGTTTTATATTGTTCTCTTGCCGGTTCTTCTTTTTTTGATGCCATTTCTTTTTTCCTTTTCCTAATAATCCTCTGATGTCAACAATACTGCCGGAATATACTCGCAGCCCGGAACCATCTGCTTAACAATAGAAAAAACACTTATAAATTCATCGCCAGGCAGGAAAAATGAGCGCGTTTTCTTTGATTTATCGGAGTATGTAATAACAAACGTGGATTCACCTATATCTGTCACAAATGGAATTTCTTCTCGTGTAAGGACTTCCGGAACTAGCGCGGCAAGCTCATCAAATTTCTTCTGGAAGACTGAGCTTGTTGTTTTGTATGACCAATTCCGTGCAATATTCGTTTCAGAGCCGCCATACAAAGGCCTGTACTCATACCGGATGGAATCTCTGGTGATAGTAACTTTGTCTTTGTATGCTTCTTCTGCAGAGCAATATCCGGATTCTCCCTTTATCGATATTCTAATAATGTCCTTCATTTTTCTCACCATGTTTTGCATGATTTATCAGACACAAATCTCAATGCATCCATCTGCTGCCTCGTAGCCGGCTTCCTCAAATATAGGTATACTCGGATCATCTTCATTCCATAAACCAGCATAAAAATTTTCTATCCCATATTTCTGGCTGATATAATGTAAAACTTTATCCAACATCTGAATGCCGAAGCCTGTCATATCCGCATTTTCAATGGTATGGATATAAATATGGGCCTCTGTTTCGCTATCGATATCCAGGGAAAGCGATCCCAGCGGTTCTCCTGTTTTGCGTTCAATAATCCAGTAATACTCGTCCTTAAAGATTTCATCAACTATAGTCTTCTGATATTTCTCTTTCAGATACTCAAATTCCCCGGCAAATATTCCCATCCATGGCATAGAATTCTCTATCTTTATGATAATATCCCTATCATCTTCCTTCCAATCCCGAATCAGAAAATCCTTGCTTTTTAAATCCATGTTTTTCCTCCATGTTAAGTTTACAATGCCTGTCATTATGAACTTAAGTACTCCATTTACTAAGCTCAACTGTTAT
>CADBOX010000103.1 GCA_902796415.1 uncultured Lachnospiraceae bacterium | reverse complement strand
GTATTCTCCAAAGCAAAAGCATCAATGTCTTCTTTTGTATGTATTCCTTTTCCCTGCAGCTTCTCATAGATTGCCGCAGTCCATTTCCGTTGATCCTCAAAATATTCCCGGTAGGAATTGCTGCGGATTAGGCCTTTGATGTTGCGGATAAACTTCCGCTAGTCAGGGATTGCTTTCATCAGCACGTTGTTGAAGGCGATCCGCTTCAGTTCGGTCTTTTCGTTTTCCTCCAGAGAACGAAGAAGCGGGAGCATTTCCTGAAACAAACTATACACCTGGTATTCGCGGGCTACATGGTACTGTTCCGGAAGTCCGATATACTCCAGGAATTCACAGATCACCTCAGCAATCTCAATGCGCTTCTTGACATTCGCTAGCTGTTCATTTGTGCTAGCTGCATATTCCTTTATAGTCAGCAATTCTGTCTGCACGACATCACGGTAGGTTCCGATCGCAAAATCGATCACATCATAGTCTACCTTCTTTTCCTCGCCGTGCTGGATGGCAAGTTCAAGGAGTTTGATCTGCTTCTTGTCCTCACGGATATCCATGTCCATCAGAACCGTCTCAAAATATACCGGCTTGGTTGTTGTTCTCTGAATGCGTCGTAGGCAAGTATATCTGCGGTTGCCGTCAACGATTCGTCCGTCCGCCAGTGTGACACCAGGTTCCCGTTGACCGACAAGCATAATGTTTTTCTCTGTCTTTCGGATCGCTTCCGGATTGCTGTCACAGATAAAGTTCTCGATGATTCTGTTATAAATATCCGTATTGAGCTCGCTTAAGGAATCCTTTCCGTTTTCGGACTCGTACTGTGTGATCCAAGTGGAAATACGGTCGTTTTGGTCGTTGTAATAAAGAGCATCCAGGCGTACCTTGTAGACTGGATATACGACCGTCTTTCCTGCATAGGTCACCTTGCGGGTCAGTGTGGTCTTCTGTACGGTATCCGTCCCGACCAACTTCAGAAGACTGCCTTCCTGCAGAGCCCCACGTTTGGAATCCGATTTCGGCTGTTCCGCCCCACGGACGATCATCGTCGGACGGACGGCCTCATTTGCTCTGCTTCGGACTTCACGGTAAATCTCACGGATTTCATCTGCCCCTTCGGGATCGATCTCCGCGCAGAGCAGTGCCATAGTGTCGAGTCCTCGCTCTGCCATGGGCTGATCGAGATCCTGTTGCCCCGAGTGTGCGACGCTATTGCGCAGACCCATGAGTTCATTTGCCCAGGTCAGGCAATTCCGCGGAAGAAGCGCAGAAAAATCATCTCGCCACATCCTAGTGATGATCCTCAGACAGTTTGCCACATCCAGCGAATCGACCAGATCGCCGTAATCACCGTAATCTGGAAGATCGCGTTGATCATTCAACATCAAACATACACGATCCCACCAGTTATCCTTATAGATTCTGTGCAGCATCTGCCCAATGTATGATGACATGGATGCGACCAGAATCCTGAATCCCCGTTGAACTAATTCGTAATTTTCCTGCATTTTCCTGCTCCTTTTAACTTTCTTCCTATAAATAAGCAATGTATTTCACTCCGGCAAACTGAATAATTGTCGGATTATTCTCCCAAAACTTTTTTTGCCATAGCTGTATATGCCCGAACAGCTTCCTTCGGTGCCGTGATCCGGATCTTTCCTTCCCACTGAAAGACCCATCCATAAAAAGTGGGAGAGGTACAGGCCATCACCGTCGTCTGAAAATATCCTTTTTCCCTACGCTTCACTTTAATGTCCATTCCGAAGGCATCCAGAACGCCTTTCATAACTTCATTTTCACAGACCAATGTGACCGGTACAGGCTCCTCTGTGTCATACATCCGGAAAACCTCTCGCGTATAATGAGTGATGTCAAAGTCTTCTGGAACAGGGTCTGCACCTGCCTCCAGTATATCCGGCTGCTGTTTTATCCGGTCTACACGGAATGTACGGATATCTTCTTTTTCGTGATAATAGCCGACAAGATAATAATAGTCACCGTTCCAGATAAGAGAGTACGGACTGACGGTATAAGCTTTTCCCTTATTTCTCAGAACCTCTTTTTTCCGACTGTTGTAATCGGTGTACTGGAAGGAGATTCGCTTCCCAACATTAATAGCCTCATTGATCGCATCCACAATATAGAAAATCTGTTTATTCTCTGACTTTACCCGGCCCGGCACATGGAGGTTCCTCTTCAGCTTGTCGGCATTTGTATCACTGGTCAGCGTGATCAGCTTCTCCGTCAGATTCTTGCTTTGGCTTTCTGTCATAAACCGCGAAGACTCAACAGCATCGATTAGAAGTTTTAACTCGGACAACTCAAACTTCCTACTCTCCAGATAATACTCGTTTGCCCTGGCACGATAGCAGTTGATATAAACACCTGCTTTTTTCAAGAGTTCAATATCGTTGTACACCGTGGTTCGGTGCATGGCGATACCGTGCTCCTTTTCCATCAGATCCCGGAGTTGGTTGGTTGTCTTCTTATGTTCTTCATCTGTGTACTGTTCAAGCAGGCGGTAGAGATAGAAGAGGCGGAGACGGGTATCATTTTCTCGAACTTTATCATCCTTTTTTGCCGACATAACAATCTCCCAAATAACAATTCCCTGCGAGCAAATTATTCATATTTAAGAACCAAAAACACCTATTCCACAAGTCAGTAGGTGCATTTCTAATGAACCATAATATACGTTGTCCCTGATTGGATCTTCTCTTGCGTCAACGCCCTATGGAACAAACATCACTATCATTAGGAATTCCACGCTTTTCCCGATACGGACAGTTCCATTGATATGGCCTTTTAAACACAATATCTGAATGTGTCTTCTTGAAATACTCCATTTCTCAGACACTTCATCAACTGATAAGTGTTCCACATTTTCTCCATTTTCTGGGACATTTTTTAGATTTACATAAAATATATTATAATCGACAATATTCATAACGTCAATCCATATGTGTCGCCGCACCGCGACACCTTTTAACTATTACATAGTTTTTCTATAAATTCATAAACATTGCCCCTGACTGTCTGGTGAGCGCCTTATCCCCTCTGATTATCACGCATCGCCCGATGTCTATGCGTTCCATTTCGAAATGCTGCTTCTGTTCAGAAATATTTCAACATTTTTCTTTGAAGGCGTATACTTCTTCATACCTAACCCGGATAAACCGGAAAAGTATTTATTAAACCTCAATGTCATGCTATGATTTAGAAAAAGTATGACGGAGGTAGTTACT
>CADBOX010000102.1 GCA_902796415.1 uncultured Lachnospiraceae bacterium | reverse complement strand
GCTTTCATGTATGGATCACTCTCCTTATCATGAACCATTTCATATCTCGTTTTAGAAGCCTCCCCCGTAATCCTGTCCAAGCTTTTCCATGGATTCTGATCCGATCGTCAGGGTGATATTCCCGTATTTATTAATCTTGTAGATACCGGCTTCCACATCAGGATACATCTGCGAATCCGCTTCTGAGTCCGGTATCGCTGTTGTTGATTCTGACATGGATGATGTTGTGCCATCTGACCCGGTTTTCTGTTGGCCGGAACAGGCAGTAAGATTAAGACAGCATATCAATAATAATATAAGGAACAGTTTTTTGATCATGTTGAATTCCTCTCTTGTGAAAAAAATATACAAAAATATTTGTAATATATTCTATCACAATCCTGTAGGCGACACTATCCCTATCGTATGAGAAACAACCCGTTAGCGAACAGATATTTTGATTGACACCCTGTATCTTATTGCACTAAAATTATGGGGAGAAAGACTTTTTGGGGGCATTCCAAAAGATAAAACATTAGAATCACATATCAAAGAAAACACCAGATTTACTGATGAAACAGAAAGGGAAAGGTTATGAAAAATTTCTTTAGAAAATCATTTCGTTATGCGATGCCGCTGTTCATCGGGCTGACATTATCCATCATATGTTTTTTCCTGATTTTCAGATTTAACGGCATCAAAACAGCTTTCAACTCGGTCGTTAACATATTGAAACCGTTCATATACGGCGCTGTGATCGCATATTTGCTTAAGACTCCGTTTAACTGGATTAAGGAAAAGCTTTCTAAACATATCGGTGAAAAACGTAAAGGTCTTGTCAATGCCCTCTCTCTGATCCTGGTATTGCTGGCTGCCGTGCTGATCATCGTTCTTCTGCTGAATATGGTCATCCCGGCTCTCGTGGATAGCATCGTTGCCATAGCTAATACCATTCCCGGTGTTTTGGAAGATCTCGATGCATCTATCTCAAAATATACTGCGAGCAATCCGGATGTGGGTAAATATATTGATGAGGCGCTGAATACATTAAAAGTGAGCGGACCGGAGTGGCTCAAAAACAATGTTGTGCCTCATCTGACCGGTGCTCTTGGTGGAGTTGTGGGAGCCTTCGGTTCTATTATCGGCCTGCTGTACAACCTGCTGATTGGAATCATTGTCTGCATTTATCTTCTCCTTGGCAAAGATACTTTTACCCGTCAGGCGAAAATGTTGACATATTCCGTATTTAAGAGAGATTCCGCCGAAGCGGTACTGGAGGAGTTTCGCTTTATCGATAAAACCTTCAAAGGCTTTTTTGGTGGAAAGATCCTGGACAGCGCGATAATTGGTCTGATCTGCTATGTATTCTGTCTCATTATGCAGCTGACCATGGGGATGCATAATGCGATTCTTATCTCGGTACTTGTCGGTGTGACAAACATTATTCCGTTTTTCGGACCCTACATCGGAGCCATCCCGAGTGCACTGATTATTCTGATAGACAAACCAATCTGCTGTCTGTTTTTTATCATCTTCATTATTCTTTTACAGCTGTTTGATGGAAACGTACTTGGACCGATGCTCCTTTCTGAGAGTGTTGGGCTGACCGGCTTCTGGGTTCTGTTCTCCATTACGGCTTTTGGAGGATTTTTTGGTATCGTCGGTATTATCGTGGGAGTTCCGTTGTTTGCGGTAATCTATGACCTGATCCGTCGTTGGGTATATATGATGTTGAAGAGGCATAAGATCAGTGAATATCTGCCCGGAGAGTCTACAACGGAAGCACCGGAAACTCAGGAAATTCAGGAGGCACATTAAAAAACACAAGTGGCGTCATGATTACTGCATTTCTTCCATCTCTGCTCTGGCTTTTCTCTTGAGATCAGCCTTAGCTTTTGCCCTCCATTCGCGCCAGTACTCGCGGTGCATGCTGCCACAGTAATGTCCATTTTTAGTTCTGGAACGAAGATGTACATTGTATTCTGTAGTCATTTTAATTCCAGCATCTGGTTTATGCATACTATCCCCTCCTGTCGATATATCCTCAATTACTATCAAAGTAATTATATGTACCATCCATCTAT
>CADBOX010000101.1 GCA_902796415.1 uncultured Lachnospiraceae bacterium | reverse complement strand
GTTCCCTGGGTGTATTCCAGTTCGATGGTATCGCCCACGTTATAGCGGATCACGGACAGATTTTTTGCCACGTTGATATCAAAGATCTCCTCGGAGCCTTGGAGAAGCAGATAGTAGTGGGAATTTCCGTCCACCACAGATTCGGCGATCTTTTCAATGATACCGCTGGTGGTCAGGATCGTCTGAGACGGTTCTTCCTCCGAGGTTTCGATGTTGTTATCCTTCATCAGGACGGTGTAGTTCATCTCACATTCTGCCACGGAATCTCCTGTGGCAACAATCTGGTAATTCCCCACATTTACCATGGCATATTTTTTCACCAGGCCCGAAGCATCTTTCAGGGACATGAAGTAAGTGGGCTGCCCGTCGATGTTCAACAGCAGAGGAAATGTGGCAATGTAGCCAAGGTTTTGTACCTTTCCTTCTGCGGAGCCCATGGCGGAGTCCTCGATCGCCCCTTCAATTTCGTAATACTTTGTTTCCATGGTCCGCTGATTCATCAGCACGAACCCCACATTGGACTGGTCGGCTGTGATGGATGTGACGCCGGTGTAAACCCACACATCATCATTGATGGCAAGATAGTTATAGCCGTTGGTGGTGGACAGACAGTCTTTCTGACCCAGGATACTGTTGAAGTATCCATGTTTTAAGGTGCCGTAATAATCATAGAGGTTGACAAGCAGCTGGGCAGGATAGACCCGGTCCACCCAACTGGGGGCGTCCTCGGCTTTGAAATCCTGGCATTCCCCGGTTATCGCATCACAGAGAACCACACGTCCTACGGTCTGTCCTCCGAAGAGACCGATGTTATATTTGGCTACACTGCACACCCAGTATGGTGTTCCTTCCTCATCCAACTCAAAACTTATATCGTTGAAGATGTAGGTCGGATAGCGAAAACGAAGGTGCCTGTTCAGATTTCTGCCGAAATGGTCATACAGAGTATATTTCATCCCTTCTTTCAGACGGATCAGTTCCGTCTTCTGACTGGCCATGTCAATCTTGATATAGGCGGAGATTCCATTTTTATAATTGGTGAACCATTTGATCAGACTGGCATATCGCAGGGGAGTGATACGAACCGGATTCCCTTTATAATTGATCTGATTATGCAGGTCACTTACTTCGAATTGGGATGCCAGATCCACCAGACTGCCCATCTTACGGCTGGCAAGAATGGCAGCGGAGTCACTGTCCAGCAGGGGAATCTGATCATAGGAGATCTGGGTGATATCCTCTGAGAATTCTCCCTTCTCCACCTTCATAAGCTGCTGATACTTCCTGGCATTCAAGACAGGGGAAGACAGGAGAGAGCCGATAATATAAACGGCTGCCACCAGAACCAGACAAGCCGCCAGAATCTTAAATACCCTGCTTTTCTGAAACAGGTGAATTGTAAAAGGTTTTCTGCGGTCTCCCGTAGTCTCCACATAGGGCATGAGTAACAGAATGATGGCAATGACCAGTACTCCAAAGATGAATTTCCACAAGCCCACACTGTGGATATTGATGGCAGGCAGGGCTATATAATAGTAGAGGGCAAGAACCAGGATCACTATGATGCCTGCCAGATATTTCCACGGTATCTTTCCCTTGGTAATTTTCAGTTTCATTTTGCGCTCCTTTCATTTATGCATGTGAGATAAACATCTCCTGATATCATACTTTTCACGAGTATATCATATATTTCCTTGCGTTTCAAAATGATTCGTTATATTATATCTGTTAGGGTCTTTTTCCCATATCATTTTTGAGAATATATCAGATGGAGGTAGTTGCCGGATATGGAGACACAGAATCCTGCATTGGAAGAGCAGACGGCAGAACGAAAGCGCAGAAGCAGAAGAAGCGCGAAGGCTAAGAGGAGACGGCGCAACAGGCGACTCGGTGTGCTGGGAGTATTAAGTTTACTTGTCCTTGGCACTTATCTGGGAGGTCGTTTTTTCTTTCAGGGACATTTTTTTCCAAACACAAAGATTAATGGGGTAGACTGTGGACTAAAAAATCAGGAGGATGCTTTTCAGACGGTATCCGATTACCTGTCCACCTATAAACTCACGGTTCACTCTGAAGATGGTGACCTGACGGTAGGTGCCAAAGATGTGGAACTTTCCTACAAGAACAGTGATGATCTGGACCGCCTTCTGAAAGGCCAGGATTATGACCGGTGGTTTATGAATCTGAACTCTGTCTACACTTACCAGGTTATGGAGACAAAGGTGGATGACAAAGCCCTGACCAGAGCCGTACAGTCTCTGAAATGCATGAATCCTTCCACGCCAAGAGTTTCCGCGAATCCTACCCTGGTCTATAATGAAGAGACCGGAGTCTACGATGTGAAGGCAGGGGAGATCGGCAACATTGTGGATGAGATTCCATTTACGGAAGCCGTCAAAACTGCCATGTTAAACGGGGATAAAGAGGTTGACCTTCTGAGTAAGCAATTTTATCTTCCTTCCGAATTGAATGAGTCCTCCGAAGTAGTACAGAAAGCCAAAAGTACTGCGGACAAGTATGTAAAATCTGTGATCAAATATCAGGATGGAGATACCCAAGAGAAAATCACCGGTAAGCAGATTCATAAGTTTGTGAAGATCAGTAACGAATATGAAGTATCGATCGATGAGGACGCGGTAAAGAAATATGTTAAGAAGAACATCGCCAAGAAATTCGGAGCCGGAGATCTGACTGTCATCGATTCTCCCGGCAGCGGTAAGATTTATGTGTCTGACGGCGATGGTGACAGAGTGGTAAATGTGCCAAACGAAGAGAAGGATCTGGTCAAGAATATCAAATCCGGGAAGAAAACCACCCGTAAACCGGATTATGTGACCGACTTCCTTTATAGTTCCAGGGGGGATATCGTTCAGGATGATTATATCGATATCAACCTCTCCAGACAGAGAGTCTATGTAGTCATCGACGATAAGATACGGGTCCAGTCCGACTGCGTAACAGGAAATGTGTCCACAGGACATGCAACCTCTACCGGAATCTATAAGATTGCCTACAAAACCACCAATCATACCATGGTCAAGTACAATTCCTTTGTCTACTACTGGATGCCTTATGAAACCACCTATGGTATCGGCCTTCATGATGCCACCTGGAGAGGGTCTTTCGGTGGAAGCATCTACCGCTATAACGGGTCCCATGGCTGCATCAATCTTCCTTTAACCTATGCCAGGAGGATCTATCAGATCGTGTATGCAGGCATGCCTGTTGTGGTTCATTATTAGAAGGGTTAAACTTATTTAATACTGTATTCATATGCCATCAGCCAAACGGCTGATGGCTTTTTTTAGCTGATGTTAATGCCTCGCAAGCAAAATACTATTATGGTATAATTAATATATTAAATATTAAATAATACATTTTCAGATCTATATAAGTTGATAGGAAGGAGGTCACAGCATGCCTGTTCTTGCAACATACATGGTTCCTCATCCGCCTATGATCCTTCCGGATATTGGAAGAGGGCAGGAGGAACAGATTACTGAGACTATAAAGGCCTATGATGCAGTGGCGGATGAGATTGCCGGACTGAAACCGGAGACGATCATTATAACCAGTCCCCACAGCATCATGTATGCAGATTATTTTCATATCTCTCCCGGAAGGAAGGCAAAAGGGTCCTTTGCCATGTTCGGAGCCGGGAAAGTGAGATTTGAGGAGACCTATGATGAAGAACTGGCGGATCGGATCAGCGGACTGGCCATGGAAGAAGGCTTTCCGGCAGGTACACTGGGTGAGAGAGATCCCAGGCTGGATCACGGTACCATGGTTCCCCTTTGGTTTATCCGCAAAAAGTACGATGGGTTTCAATTGATACGAATCGGTTTATCCGGGCTTCCCCTGACGGATCATTACCATCTGGGACAGCTCATAGCCAGAGCCGTGGACCTGACAGGCCGGAGAGTGGTTCTGGTTGCAAGCGGGGACCTCTCCCACAAGCTTCAGGAATACGGACCCTATGGTTTTGTCCCGGAAGGACCAG
Source organism: uncultured Lachnospiraceae bacterium (assembly GCA_902796415.1). Lineage (GTDB taxonomy): Bacteria > Bacillota > Clostridia > Lachnospirales > Lachnospiraceae > Anaerobutyricum. The sequence continues at coordinate 1,699 of CADBOX010000101.1, read as the reverse complement.
CTTATGATAAAAGAATCATGGAAGTGTGTTCCAGGGGAAACTTCGGGGAATTGTTTGAATTTGATGAGAATTTCTGTGAGAAAGCAGCAGAATGCGGTCACCGGTCTTTCGTGATCATGGCTGGAGCCCTGGACGGCAGGTCTGTGGAAGCCAAAGAACTGTCCCATCAGGATGTGACCGGTGTGGGCTATGGAATCTGCACTTTTCATCCCGGTGGAAAAGATGAGAACAGACATTTTCTGGATACTTACCTGGCGGATATGGAAGACCGCCTGTCCCGACAGAGAGAAAAATCAGATGCTTATGTGAAACTGGCCAGAGCATCCCTGGAGAGTTATATCACACAGCAGAAGGTGCTGAAGATCCCCCAGGATCTGCCTGAGGAAATGATAAAGGAGAAAGCAGGGGTTTTCGTCTCGATCCATAAACATGGTAAGCTACGTGGCTGCATCGGTACCATAGAACCTACCAGGAAATGCATCGCCAAAGAAATCATTGAGAATGCCATCAGTGCCTCTACCAGGGATCCCCGTTTTGACCCGATTACGGAAGAGGAACTCAAATGGCTTGAGATTAACGTGGATGTATTGGGAAAACCGGAGCGGATTGCTTCCAGAAAAGAGCTGGATGTCAAGAAATACGGTGTGATCGTGAGCAGTGGCTATCGAAGAGGCCTTCTGCTCCCGGATATCGAAGGAGTGGACTCCGTGGACCAGCAGGTGGCCATAGCCATGCAAAAGGGGGGAATACGGGAAGGAGAAAAATATACCCTGGAGCGCTTTGAGGTTATCAGACATATCTAAGAAGGAATGGTGAGATAAATGACAAGATGTCAGGTGTGTTTTCGACACTGTCAGATCCCGGAGGGAGAACTGGGCTTTTGCGGAGCCAGAACCTGTAAGGATGGGAAGGTAGTTGCTGATAATTACGGAAAGATCACGGCCCTGGCCCTGGATCCAATTGAGAAGAAACCACTGAACCGCTTTTACCCGGGCAGCCTGATTCTCTCTGTTGGCAGTTATGGCTGTAATCTCCGCTGTCCTTTCTGCCAGAACCATGATATCTCATGGTCCGACCAGGCATGGGAATTCCGCGAGACTGCAGAATATCTATCTCCGGCAGATCTGGCAGCCACTGCCGGATATTATCAGCCCAGAGGGAATATCGGGGTGGCGTATACCTATAATGAACCGCTGATCGGATATGAATATGTCAGAGACTCAGCCAGGCTGGTTCATGAGATGGGGATGAAAAATGTCATGGTCTCCAACGGGATGGCCGACCTGACGGTGCTGGAAGAGATCGGTCCCTACATTGATGCCATGAACATCGATCTGAAAGGATTTACGGACAGGTATTATAGTGAAGTTTTGAAAGGCAGCAGAAAGATGGTGATGGAATTCATCTCCAGGGCCGTACAGATCTGCCATGTTGAACTAACCACACTGATCGTACCCGGGGAAAATGACAGGGAGGAAGAAATCCTGGAATTAAGCCGGTGGATATCCCAGCTGGACACCGGGGAAATGCTCCCATCCGGAAAAGAGATTCCACTGCATATCTCCAGATTCTTTCCCAGATTCCATATGACCGACCGCCCGGCCACCAGCGTCGCTCATATCTATAAACTGGCCGAGAGGGCAAGGGAAAACCTCACCCACGTCTATACCGGGAATTGTTAAGAAATTAGCAGGGGGTC
>CADBOX010000100.1 GCA_902796415.1 uncultured Lachnospiraceae bacterium | reverse complement strand
GGTCATATCTGTTTTGTGACCCATGGCCATCGTTACGGAGTTAACTGGGGATTGGATGAACTCCTGGAAAAAGGGCAGGAATACAGCGCAGACATAATTTTTTACGGCCATACCCATATCCCTGACTATGAGGAGTATCAGGAGGAGAATGTCATTATTATGAACCCGGGCTCCATAACCCTGCCCCGTCAGATGAAACCCCAGAGAACCTTTCTGATCGTCGAATTTTATGAAGACGGGAAAATTCATCCACAGTTTTATACAGTTTAGCTCATTAATGTGATATAATAATAAAGCAACATCTTATCCGGAAATGATAAAAAGAGGAAATATTATGGAATACCTGCTGGATGTACATACACATACCATTGCCAGTGGCCATGCCTATAACACGATTCTGGAGATGGCCCAGGCTGCCCACGATATGGGATTGAAACTCCTGGGCATCACAGAGCATGCCCCTATGATGCCCGGAAGCTGCGGTAATATCTACTTCCACAACCTCCATGTCGTTCCCAATCATCTGTGTGGGATAGAAGTCATGTTCGGAGCAGAATTAAATATCCTGGATTACGACGGCCACGTGGATCTGGATGCAATCGCTATGAGGAGACTGGATCTGCGCATTGCCAGTCTGCATAGTGTATGTATTAATCCGGGTACCAGAAAGGAAAATACCAGAGCTGTATTAGGCGCCATCCGTAATCCACTTGTGGATATCATAGGACACCCGGATGACGGTCTATTCCCCCTGGATTATGAAGCGGTGGTGGAAGCAGCCAAAGAGACCGATACCCTGTTGGAGCTGAATAACAATTCTCTCAATCCTGCCGGAGCCAGAAAACACACCAGAGAGAATCTGATTAAGATGCTGGAACTATGCAGGAGTTATGAATTGCCTATTATCATTAACAGTGATGCCCATGTTTTTTCTGATATCGGACGGAGGGATTTCGCAGAACCACTGATCTGGGAGATTGGCTTTCCGGAGGAATTGATCGTGAATCGTTCTGTGGAGGTATTCAAAGAGTTTATCGGTCGTAAATATAAAGAAATGAAAAGATTGACATAGAGGAGGGGAAATATGGGAAAAAAAGTTCATAGTAAGGAGATGGACCCACTCTATGAAGGAATCCTTCAACTGAAATCTATAGAGGAATGTAAGCTATTCTTTGAGGATCTATGTACCATGAATGAACTGATTTCTCTGGCACAAAGATTTGAGGTGGCCCGGATGCTTCGCCAGGATCACACCTATCAGGAGATTGCAGAGCTGACCGGGGCTTCCACTGCAACCATCAGTCGGGTAAACCGAAGCCTGACCTATGGAAATGACGGCTATGACCTGGTGCTGGACCGATTAGAGAAGGAATAAAAAACAAGCTGCTGTCTGATAAGATACATCGTCAGGCAACAGCTTTTTTCGTTATTTTTCCCTTTTTTTCTTCCCGTTTTCCGGTGGGCACATCTGGTCCAGTAATTTTTCAATCAATTGTTTACGAAGATAGATATCATAGCACAGCTGACTGATGAAGGTGAAAGTAGCCAGGCTCTCCGCCTCTTCAACATCCATCTCATCCGATTCGAACAAGCCGGTACTTTTCTCCAGAGACCGTAAGATCTCCTTTTCCGTATCCGGTTTGCTTCCCTCCATCTGCTCCATGAGTTTCGAGTAGATGTCTTTCATGGACAGATTGTTCTTCGGATTTCTGGGGAAATAGGTATCTGTCAGTGTGGACAGAAGATTCTGTATATCCGAGATGGAAAGAACACTCTTATAATAATAAATCATGATCAGAAGAAAAACATGTTCCTTGGAATACTTCTTCTTATTCGATGGAGGAAGAAGGCGGTTCTTCGTGTAATTATTGATCATGGTTTTAGTCAGGATTTTATCTTCGGGATACCGTTTATAACCGGACAGATGCTCATCCATGAAGGTAGTAACCTGATCCATATATAGCTCTATATTGGGAATGTCCTCCGGACGAATACCACGGTTCTTTAATAATTCATCCAGCAGTTCTCTTACTTTTTGCTCCAATCAGATACCTCCAATCTTATCCTGGACAATGACGAGAAACTATATAATTCATTATATTGTTTTGAAAACTAGATGTCAACATTGGACCCATTCACAAAAATCTTTTGACCAGGACTCTATCTTATAGTATAATCAGATTTGCGTTAAAACATATGTTTGGTTTTGAGAAAGGAAAGCCCATGAGTATATATGATTCTTTAAACCCGGAGCAGAGAGAAGCGGTCTTCTACACGGAAGGGCCTCTGCTCATCCTGGCGGGGGCCGGATCCGGAAAGACCCGTTCCCTCACCCATCGAATTGCCTATCTGATTGAAGAGGTAGGCGTGCCTCCCTGGAATATTCTTGCCATCACATTCACCAACAAGGCAGCTCAGGAAATGAGAGAGAGGGCGTGTTCTTTGGTAGGGGCAGGGTCTGTCGATCTCTGGATCAGCACATTTCATGCTACCTGCAGCAGGATTCTCCGCCGTTTTATTGATCGGATCGGATATGACAGGAACTTTACCATCTACGATACAAGCGACCAGAAAACTCTGATGAAGGAAGTCATAAAAAGCATGAATCTGGATACCAAGATGTATCCGGAAAGGGAGATATTATCCCGCATCTCTTCGGCCAAAAATGAATGTATCTCCCCGGAACAGTTCCGGGAATACCATGCGGACAGTTTCCGGGACCTCAAGATCGCAGACATCTATGAGAATTACCAGAAACGCCTCAGAGAGAATGCTGCCCTGGACTTTGATGATCTGCTCGTAAAAACCGTGGAGCTGTTTCGTGAATGCCCTGATGTGCTTGATTATTACCAGAACCGTTTTCGCTATATCATGGTGGATGAGTATCAGGATACCAACACGGTCCAATTTATGCTCATCGAATTACTGGCAGACAGATATCGGAATCTCTGCGTGGTGGGAGATGACGACCAGTCAATCTATAAGTTTCGGGGTGCTAATATCCAGAACATCCTAAGTTTTGAGAAAGTCTATCCGGATGCCAAAGTAATCCGACTGGAACAAAATTACCGTTCCACCAAAAATATCATCCATGCGGCTAACAGTGTGATCGCTAACAACAGCACCAGAAAATCAAAACGTTTATGGACTGACAACAAGGATGGGGAGCTGGTTCATTTCAAACGATATGAGACAGAGTACGATGAGGCAGAAGGTGTGGTATCATATATCTCTTTCCTCAGTATGCGTGGAGTGAAATATGAAGATATCGCCATTCTCTACCGGACGAATGCCCAATCCCGTGTTCTGGAAGAACGCCTTAAGCAGAAAAATATCCCCTATGCCATTGTCAAAGGAATCAGTTTCTACGACCGCAAGGAAATCAAGGATCTTATGAGCTATCTGAAGGCAGTAGACAACGGGATGGATGATCTCTCGGTAAAAAGAATTATTAATGTCCCCAAGAGAGGTATCGGTCAGACGACCATCAACCGGATCCAGGATTATGCCCTGGAACATGAGATGAGTTTTCTTGATGCCATCTACTCCTGCGACGAGATCCCGGAGATCGGCCGTTCCGCCGGGAAAGTCAGAAACTTCGGAGCTTTGATTGAGAGCTTTCGGAACTATTATGCTGAGGAAGATGATATTGCCAGTCTGTTGGAATTCATCCTGAAGAAGACCGGCTACCGGCAGGAACTGGAAGCGGAACTTACGGACGAAGCCAGAAGCCGTCTGGATGATATCGATGAACTGATCAATGATATCGTCTATTACGAGGAGAATGAAGACGAGCCTTCTCTCCGTGGTTTCCTTATGGAGAAGGATATGTACACCCTCAATTCCGCTATTGATAACCTGGAGGAGGATAAGAATAAGGTACTTCTTATGACCTTGCATAATGCAAAGGGTCTGGAATTTCCCAATGTGTTTATGGTAGGCATGGAAGAAGGCATCTTTCCTGGATTCATCTCCATGATGAGTGGGGATGAAGACGAGATCGAGGAGGAAAGAAGACTCTGTTATGTAGGCATTACCCGGGCCAGAGAACGACTCTACCTAAGCTCTGCAGACCGCCGAATGGTAAGGGGTCAGCAGCAGTACAGCCGTCCTTCGCGGTTTGTGGAAGAAATCGCCGAGGAGTACATCGATCAATACCAGAATAAGCCTTCCCATCACCACTCTCAGGGTGGTTCCAGATCCGGATATGATCATGGAATAAGTGACAATTCCCGAAGATCAGGGCAACGCAACAAACCGGAAGTATATCAGCTGAAGAACTTCAGAGTGGCTCCCCTCACGGAACTATCCTATGGAAAAGGGGATCGTGTCAAGCATATCAAATTCGGGCTTGGTACAGTCACAGAGATTGTGAAAAACGGAAAAGACCATGAAGTGACGGTAGAATTCGACCGGGTCGGCCGCAAGAAGATGTTCGCATCTTTCGCGAAGCTCAAGAAAGTCGAGAAATAAAAATTGAGGACTGCTGTACATTTTTATGGTAAAACAGATTGTTGCATGGTATAATTACATCAGTAATCTTTTTAGTTATAAATATCCAAGGAGGAAGATGAAGATGAAAAACCTTGAAGAATTATTAGCAATATCCAAGCTCAATTCTCTGATGGAGAAGAAAGAAGATGAACAGTTCAAAAAAGTTTTATGGGCATTGGCTATCATCGGTGCATTAGCAGTGATCGCCGGAGTTGCTGTAGCCGTATATCGTTATTTAACTCCGGATTATCTGGATGACATCGAGGATGAGTTCGAAGACGATTTCTTTGATGATGAAGATGACGAGGATGAAGAAGAGGTAATGGAAGAGGAAGAGCCTGAAGCAGAAGCAGAAACCGATGAGGAAGTTGCAGAAGCTGAATAATCCTTAACACTTTACCCTAATAGTTTCAGTAAACAGATCAGATTGGGACAAGATGGGATAATCTTCTATATCTTTGGATAAGCAGGATTATCCCTTTCTTATTTTCTGATAATAATATGAATATAGTAAAAATAGTCTGCCGATTTCTATGTATTTTTATAATATAGTTTATTATTATTGGAAATGCACAAAAAAAACATATATTAAAGAGAATTATAAAATTGTGTTGACATTTGTACTTATCTGAGATATAATGCTATTTGTCAGTCGCGTGGCCGACTATAGATATGCTCATCGGGGTGTGGCTCAGCTTGGCTAGAGCGCTTGATTTGGGATCAAGAGGCCGCAGGTTCAAATCCTGTCACCCCGATCCATATTCCGCGGGTGTAGTTCAATGGTAGAACACTAGCCTTCCAAGCTAGACACGTGGGTTCGATTCCCATCACCCGCTTTTGCGTAAAGCATATTATGTGTCTGTAGCTCAGCTGGATAGAGCAACGGCCTTCTAAGCCGTGGGTCGGGGGTTCGAATCCCTCCAGGCATATTTGTCAGATGTTCTGACTATGGTGGGTATGGCGCAGTTGGTTAGCGCGCCAGATTGTGGCTCTGGAGGCCGAGGGTTCGAGTCCCTCTACCCACCCTTTAGGGCTATCGCCAAGCGGTAAGGCACAGGACTTTGACTCCTGCATTCGTTGGTTCGAATCCAACTAGTCCTGTGGGACG
>CADBOX010000099.1 GCA_902796415.1 uncultured Lachnospiraceae bacterium | reverse complement strand
TATCCTCCATTTCTATCTACAGTCCTGCAAGCTTATATACAAAGTCCTTTCCATCTGATTGTAAAATACTAACAGGCTTTTGTAAAGTCTTACTGATTTCATTCAAAGTCACATCATCCAGGAGCACTTCCTCCCCGGCCCTCAGCAGATTGCCAGGCAGGTAGAGACACTCTCCCAGTTCTTTTCCGGAGAGCTGTTTCATGATATCCTGGCCGGTCAAGAGGCCGGATACCGTAATCATCTCCCCGAAAAAATCATTTCGGATACAATATACATGTATTGTCAGATTCGGAAATACTGTTTTTAATTCCTCCGTCAGTTGAAGGATGGTAGGATAGGCCAGCTTTGCCGTTGCAATAGAAACCTGGCGGTGCCGGTCATCCCCAGTCAGGGTGCCCAGAGTTTCTCTAACCTCTTCTATCAGGAGACGCACCATTCCTACACCGTTTTCCAACTGTCCGAAGCCTTCGTAATAGTCTGCGGGGGGAATCTCCTCTCCCGCAAGAATAAACCACTCATCCGAGGCATGTACAAAACAGCTTCCCAGAGATTCCTTCAGTTTATTCTGCCAATCCTTGATCTGACGGATTACCTGGCGGGCAGATTCCCGATCAAAGGCTTCCAGCCTGGGAAGACCCTCCCGGAATCTGGTCAGGCCCACAGGAACCACCGACAGACTCTCCATGGCAGGATAAAAGGCTGACAAATCACGGATGGAACGATCCAGTTCCTCCCCGTCGTTGATCCCCCTGCACAATACAATCTGACTGTTCATCTCGATATGTTCTTCCGAGAACATACGTATCTTCTCCAATATATCCCCCGCGAACCGGTTATGAAGCATCTGACATCTCAGTTCAGGATTGGTCGTATGAACCGAGATATTGATAGGGGCCAGATGATACCGGATGATCCGCTCCATATCCTGCATGTTCATGTTAGTGAGAGTGATATAATTTCCCTGCAGGAAGGAAAGCCTGGAATCATCGTCTTTAAAATAAAGAGTTTCTCTCATGCCCGGAGGCATCTGATCGATAAAACAGAAGATACATTTATTGCTGCAGGAATGATATTGATCCATGAGAGATTCCTGGAAAAGGATACCAAGGTCTTCTTCCTCGTCCTTCTCAATCTCCAGAATATACTCCTCCCCGTCCATGGTTTCCACAAGAATGCTCAGGTATTCTTCCTCAATATAGAATTGGTAGTCAAAGATATCCTCTATCTGATGATCGTTGATGGTGATGATCTTATCACCCGGGACCAGACCGCATTCCTCAGCAATACTGCCGGGAACGACCTTAGCGATCTCGTGGATATGTCTTCTCATAATCTGTCCTCTTACGTATCATACCCGATGTAATCGAAAGCATTTTTCAACCAATGACATCTGCCGTAACGGTCGATCTCCACGATATCAAAACGCACCGGGGTAAACTCATCCAATTGTTTCTTCATCCGATAATAGTCAAAAGTGAGACAGATCTTTTGTTGTTTTCGATAATCCACCGCCTCGGAAGCCTCCCCGTAATCGGAGGTATACCGATATTTAACTTCCAGAACCAGATAATAATATCCGTCCCATCCAATCAGATCAATCTCACCATACCGACATCGAAAATTCTTTTGTAAAATACGCACACCCTCCTTCTCCAGGAAGGCAGCCGCGGCGATTTCTCCCTGATCGCCATAACTTTTTCGCCTATCTTTCAAAAAAATTCTCCTGTTATTCTATTATTGCATACTATACATTTATCAGGTTTTTGATAAAGCTCCTTCTGTGAATCGGGCAAGGGCCCAGACGGCGCAGTGCCTCGATATGCTCCCCGGAGCCATACCCTTTGTTCGCAGCAAATCCATATCCCGGATAGAGAGCATCATATTCCGTCATCATACGATCACGGAACACCTTGGCTACGATACTTGCAGCCCCGATGGATATGCTCTTTGCATCCCCCTTGATGATCGGTACCTGGGGAATGGTCACCTCCGGGATGGTAACGGCATCATTCAGAAGAAGATCCGGTGCCACTTTAAGGTTACCGATGGCAGCCCGCATGGCTTCATAAGTTGCCTGGAGTATATTGATCTCATCGATGCGGGCGTGGTTGGCCATACCGATACCCACTGCAAGGGCTTCCTCCAGGATGATATCATACAATTCTTCTCTCTTTGCAGGGGACAGTTTCTTGGAATCATTGATATAGAGGATACGGCAGTCCTTAGGGAGGATGACAGCTCCTGCCACAACGGGGCCCGCCAAAGGTCCTCTTCCTACTTCATCAATCCCGCAGATCATGGCGTAATCGCGGTATTTTTTCTCATAGAAGCATAAACTTTCCACCCTCTCAACTTCCGCATGATACCGGTCCAGGCGTTTTTGCTGTGCCGCGATCAGATTTCTGACTCCCTTGCGGTCATCCGACTCATAATGCTGTATATATGCAGGCAATTCTTCGGGAGTCAAATGGGCAAACTCCTCTTTTATGTCACGAATGCTTTTCATATTATCTCACCGGACCAAATTTTGAGAAAGGCCAGATACGGATCCATACTTTACCGATGAACTCTCCCCTGGTCACGGGGCCAACTTCTTCGTAGCGGCTGTCATAGCTGACCGGCCGGTTGTCACCCATACAGAAATATTCATCTTCTCCCAGAGTCAGAGGTTCCTCGGCGATACCCGGATAATCAATGGTATTCGTGATACCATAGACATCGGACTCCAGTTCCTCCCCATTGATGTGGACTTTGCCATCCAGGATCTGAATTGTCTCCCCTGGCATACCGATTACACGCTTTATAAAATACGGATTCTCCCCATTTTCTTCCGGGCCCGGGAAGATGACGATATCAAATCTCTCCGGATCATGAAAACGATATGAGATTTTATCCATAATGAGGCTCTGTCCATCCTGTAAAGTAAGATCCATGGAATCCCCGTTAACCACCGTTCTCTGTCCCACAAAATGAAGGATGAGATAGACGATCAAAGCAACAATCGCCACATAGATTACCAAATCAAGAATCTCTCTGCCCATACTCTTGTTTTCTTCCGATGCTTTCTCTATGTTCTCTTTTTTCTGTGCCATGTTAATCCTCCTGTAATTCCGGTCTCTCCAATGAGATTCTACCCAGTTTGACAGAACGGAAATCTTCCAGTAATAGCAATGCCGCCTTATCCGGATCCACCAGGTTTCCCTTCTTCAGACAGCCCCGGTTTTTTGCGATATGCTCAAGGATTCCCGCGGAAGCTTCTTCCAGATCTTCCAGGGAATAACGCCCTTTCAGGTAGTCCGGGTAATAAGCTTTTAAGAAAGTGATGAATTCCACCGCAATCTCTGTCGTATTCAGGATTTCTTCCTTGATGGAACCGATCAGGGCCAGTCGGAAGCCCACCATCTGGTCTTCGAATTTCGGCCAGAGAATTCCCGGGGTATCCAGCAATTCCACGTTCTTGTTGATTTTTATCCACTGTTTTCCTTTGGTCACTCCGGGTTTATTTCCGGTTTTGGCGGCGGCCTTTCCGGCAAAGGAGTTGATGAAAGTGGATTTTCCTACATTCGGGATTCCAGCGATCATGGCACGGATGGGCCGGTTCAGAATTCCCCGTTTACGGTCCCTCTCCTTCTTCTCCTTACAGGCTGTTTCGATAAGAGCTTTCACTTCTTTCATCCCGCTGCCACTTCTGGAATTGACCTTTGCAACAAAAAAGCCCTTCTTCTGATAATACTTCTCCCATCCGGAAGTCACTTCCGGATCGGCCATATCAACTTTATTCAATACGATCAGACGGGCTTTGTT
>CADBOX010000098.1 GCA_902796415.1 uncultured Lachnospiraceae bacterium | reverse complement strand
GTTAGGAGCAAGAGGATGAACAGCAGAATACTTGAATTCTTTAATATTAAATTAGATGCATTTATCGTGTTTATGTGCATAGCTCTGGTAGTGATGTCTATCACTCTGTTCTTCTTGTTATTGGATTACCTTAAGATCAGAAAGAAATATATGGAATTCATGACAGGGGAGAGCGGAAAATCTCTGGAATATACCATCTATAAGAGATTCAGGGAGATCGATGAGCTGAAAGTCGGACAGAAGGATAACGATGCTCAGATTGAGATCATATATAACCTGGTAAGAAAAAGTTATAATAAGATCGGAATTTATCGATATGATGCATTTAGCATTGATAATAATATAAGTGGTGGTAGCTTAAGTTTTGCACTTGCCATGTTAAATAGTGAAGACAACGGATTTATCCTGAATACCATTCATAACAGAGCAGGCTGTCATGTATATATGAAGGAAATCAAAAACGGTCTGTGTGAAGAATCTGTATTGGCACAGGAAGAGAATATTGCTCTTCAGATGGCATTAGATTCCGGACGTGAAAAAAAGGAGAATCCAGAAGAATCAAAGGAATGATAGATGAATAAGTTTCTCACATCTGTTGGTTTTAGTGAGTATGATACCAACACAAAAATTAAAGAACTGAAAAAAGAAGTAGTGGAAAGTCCCAGCAGGAAAGAAGTGTATGCTTTGGACCGTGACGAACATTGTTTTGTCTATGAGAAAGACTATGGGGAATGCTTTGGCCTTTGTATCATAAAGGTTGGCGAGTCCGAGAAAGAGAGTGAGATCGATTCTTTCTTCCCTTATGTGAGGGGTTATAATTATCTATTTAATGATGGATTCGAGATGAATCATTTCTCAGACAGAGAAGGATACTATGGTAATTGTGATGACAATAACATTGGAATCCCTATGATTTTCTTCGTCAATAATCCTATGGAATATCATAAGATGGAGAAACTATATGAGCAAGAAGATGCAGTGAATTGTGTCACTTTATCCGGACTGGCTTCTGATGGTGTAGTCCTACTACCCATCGAGAGTAATGAGTACCGTAAAAAGCATGAAAGACGTAAGATTAAGAAGAGAAATGATATGATCGATGCTGCCAGATCAGGGGATCTGGAGGCTATGGAGAACCTCACCATCGAAGATATGAGCATGTACACAACTGTTAATCTGAGATCAAAACGGGAGGATTTATTTACCATAGTTAATTCTTATTTTATGCCCCATACAGTGGAATGTGATAAATATGCTGTTTTGGCAGAGATTACAGACGTTTCCATCCTTGAGAACAGTAAGACAAAAGAAGAGTTATACTATATGTCTCTCAACTGCAATTCCATTGATTTCGAAGTGATGATCAACAAAAAAGATCTTCTGGGTATTCCTGAGAAAGGAAGACGGCTCAAATGTCATGTGTGGATGCAAGGGCAGATGGATCATTTATAGAATCATCCAGATACAGAAATAGGAAACAGACTTTATAAAAGGGATAATCAGAAAGCTGGTATGAAACATGAAAAAACAGATTTCCTATATGTCGAAAGACAAAAAAACAATTATACGAGGTGTCCTGTATCTGCCGGATCAAGAACCCAAGGGAATCGTTCAGATTGTTCATGGAATGATCGAACATATCGGACGATATGAGGAGTATGCTGAATTTCTTGCATCCCAGGGATTTATCGTGGCAGGACATGACCATCTTGGCCATGGAAGATCTGTCATAACGAAGGACAGATGGGGATATTTTGCGAAAAATGATCCCGCAAAAACATTGATCTGGGATATTCATCAATTAAGAATAAACGTTGAGAAAAGATACCCGAATCTTCCTTATTTTATGATTGGACACAGCATGGGCTCCTATCTGTTAAGATATTATCTCACCATGTATGGTAAGGGTCTGTCGGGAGCAGTGATCATGGGAACCGGATTTGTGGCACCCCTTGCTGCTGATTTTGGAGTGGTCCTCACTCATATGATCGCCCCGTTAAGAGGATGGGATGATCGGAGCAGGGTAGTGAAAACATTACTATACAATAGTTCGTATAAAGAATTTGATATCGGTGGAAAGAACCCTGAGAAGCATTGGCTAACAAAAGATGTGGAGATTGTGAAGAGATCATTAAGTGATCCAGCATGTCGTTTTGACTTCACGCTCAATGGCTATCTTGGTCTCTTTCAGGCGGTGGCTTATACTTGCCAGAAGAGAAATATCGCCAAGATTCCAAGTAATCTTCCACTATTAATTGTATCCGGTAAAAATGATCCGGTAGGAGATCTGGGAAGAGGAGTCATCCGTTTCGATAGTCTCTGCAGGATAACAGACCATGATAACGTGGAAATGAAACTCTACGAAAATGACCGTCATGAGATTCTTAATGAGACAGATCGGGATGTTGTATATCAGGATATTTTGAATTGGATTAATGGAATAATCAGATAAGATTTAATGCTATTTAGGAAAGAAAGAGATTGCCTGTATGTGATATGAACAGACAATCTCTTTTTTGATTATAATTTTAATAAGAAATTATTGATGATGATTACAATGGGCACCACCGTGATGCTCATGGTGACCGTGATGACCACAATGGCCGTCATGTTCATGGTGTCCGTGATGACCACAATGACCACCATGTTCATGATGTCCATGGTGATCACATTTTGCATCAGGGTCATAGGTAAGAGTTCCTTCTGCCAAAGCCTTTGCAGCATCATCTGCAGATCCTTTTACGCCTCCATATAACTGAATCCCTGCATCAGAAAGAGCTATCTGTGCACCCATTCCGATTCCACCGCATATTAAAGCATCAACCTCTAAAGATTTCAAAAATCCACCTAATGCACCATGTCCATGCCCATTTGTATCAACAATCTGTTCATTTACAATTTTACCTTCATCTACATCATAAAGCTTAAATTGGCTGGTATGTCCGAAATGTTGAAAAACCTGTCCATTTTCATATGTTACTGCAATTCTCATAATTACGCTTCCTTTCTTAATAATTGTGTCAGGCAGTTTATAGGGGCTGAACTGACAATGCCCTCCGGAGATTAAAAGTCTCTTTCCGTAGACAAGCATCTGAGCCAGTTTCTTTCTGCCATGATCATAGATTGATGTGACCGTTGTTCTGGAAATATTCATCCTGGAGGCGCATGCCTCCTGTGTAAGGCCTTCGTTATCAATTAATCGTATACATTCAAATTCATCGATGGTCATGATGATATCATCCTCTGCAACGATATCATCCGGGGAAAAACTTCGGAAGACGGGCGAATACTCTATCTTGCGACATCTGTGGGGCCTTGGCATAGAATCACCTCTTTAGTCCATAATATGGAGAATACACTTTATTGACATATGTCATAAATGAATTATATAATAATTATTGACATATGTCAATAATTATTATTTTGCATAAGTACTCTTACTGAAAATGAGTTGTTTGGAACGATTTCATTGAAAAATACTTGGACATATTACAAATAATGGTGTATAATCAATAAAGTCTGAATATGTCTCTATAGCTCAGCAGGATAGAGCGACCGCCTCCTAATTACGGAGCAAGCTTCTCACCTTTTGAATTTCGACAAAATGAAGTTCAGAGTTCGAATCGAGTCGGAGACAAGAAAAATATTAAAATTCATCACTGGAAGAATTTGTAAGTACAAAATTTTCTGAAGATGATCACCGGATCGAAAAAATGATCCGATAATCATAAACCGGTTACCTGACCGAATGGCTGAAAACCGCATGTTTAAGCCATATTTCAAGGATGTGTCTC
>CADBOX010000097.1 GCA_902796415.1 uncultured Lachnospiraceae bacterium | reverse complement strand
TCTTTGGAATACTGCCTGCTAAAAATCAGTATAAAGAACTATCTCCAGAATATTATAAACAAAAACGAAAAAATAATATGATTTTTGAAGAACTTAACTTTCTTGCAAAGCATTCTTTTTCTTCAATATCTGATGTTACAAAATATCAAGAAAATATAGAAAGTAAACTTCCTGAATTAAAAGGAAAACGAGAACTTTTATGGAAAAAGCATAAATCTGCAAATGAAGGTGATAAATCTAACATACTAAAAGAAATTAATTCAATTACTGAAGAAATTGACACTATTCAAGCACAGAAAAATGCTAGTAATAGGATTATTAAAAAATATTGGGAATTATTAGGATCATACACAAAAGAAGTACTATTTAATGAAAATTTTAATAAATCCCTTAAGATGGATAATAATAAATATCTTAATATTTTTTAAATAAATTTATTTTTATTCTGGATTCCTTACGTTAGAAATATAATAAAAATAGAAAAAGAGGGGGGACTAAAATACAGCCTCCCTCTCAAAAGAATGTAGTGTATAGAGTTTTATCCAGTTAGATATTACTTGGCATCCTCTGCCTTATCAGCATCTTTCAGATTACTCAAACCTGCGAGAGCTGCATTTGACAGACCTGCAATTTCATCAGTTACAGGCTGACCATTCAATGCCTGATTTTCGGTATTAAGCACCTTCATCAAAGCAGGAATGCCAGAAAGTGTGTCAAGCAAAGCATTTCCTGTACCAACACTAGGAATGTTTCCTCCGCCAATGTTAACGAACTCAGCATTCTGACCAATGTTGGCCATAATCTTTGCTGTTGCAGTTGCGACCTCAATCTGAGCCTGCGTGGTGATCTTGAGCTTTTCAATCTCAAAATTCACCTTGTCATTTGCAGCACGTGCTTCTGCAAGCGCCCTTTCGCCTTCAGCTTCCGCAAGCTTTTGTGCTTTAACGCCCTCAGCTTCTGCAAGGAGCTGTGCTCTCTTACCTTCAGCTTCTGCAAGGAGCAGTGCTTTTTGACCTTCAGCTTCTGCTTCTTTCTGTGCTTTCACAACATCAGCAGCTGCAGTACCTTCAGCACGAACCTTATCCGCATCAGCTACTGCCTTTGCTCTGACAGCATCAGCATCTTTCTGAGCAACAGCTACACGAGCTTCTGCCTTTGTCTTTTCGACATCAGCAGCACCAGTTGCTTCTTTGCGAAGTGCATCGGCACGACGTTCAGCAACAGCAATTTCATTCTCTGCCTCAATGGACTTAACATCCGCAGTTGCCTGAGCGTTGATCTTTGCTTCCTGCTTGGCAGCATCAGCTCTGGTGATCATGACTTCACGCTCTTTCTGAGCTGCCAGGTTGGCCTGCTCCTGCTTCATGATCTCAACAGCACCCTTCTGCTCTTCAACTTCGCGCTGGCGCTTAGTAGCCTGCAGTTGCTTAGCAATTTCAGCATTAGCCTGAGCTGTGTCTGTTTCGACCTTGTTGGCAGCAATCATAAGATCGGTTTCTTTACGCTTGTCATTGCGTTCCTGTTCAGCCGTCATCTTGGCAATATCAGCCAGCTTCTCAGATTCAGCCTCTGCTTTTTCAGCAGCCAGCTTAGCTTCAGCTTTCTTCTCACGAGTAATCCGCTCTGTATCAGCCCTCTTGATTTCCTCAGCCTTCTGCTTATCAGCATGGTCAAGATACGCGATGCTCTTGAAATATCCATTGTTATCAGTGATATCCTGGATATTCAGAGATACGAGCTCCAGTCCCATGTTATCCAATTCGTCAGTGACCGATTCCTGGATGAGCTGCTTGAATTTCTCTTTGTCCGCCAGAACCTGCTCTGGGGTCATAGATGCAACAACATCACGAACTGCACCCATAAGAGTAAGTTTAACGTCATCGATAATACCCTGATTGCCTCTTTCTTTGAAAGAAATAATACAGGTTTCAAGCTTTCCCATGTCTCCTCTATTAGGCCTGATCTGTGCAGTCCAGTCAACGAGGACAGGAACGGCTGTGGAAGTCATGATTTCGTCCTGAGGAGCCTTAACCGTCAGCATACAAAGGTCAAAAAAATCTGCCTTTCGGATGATCGGGATAATAAAAGCACCACCAGATGTGATGTAACGAGGCCTCTTACCTCCATTGACGATAAGAACCTTGTCTACATCAGCGATACGATACATAGCCTTAGCCAGCAGAATAAAAAGAACGATGATAGCAAAAACAAATGCTACAGGGATAGCGATAGTTAAAATCTTTTCCATTATGCATTACCTCCAAAATTGCAAATTTGATTTTACACACACTACATTACTTTTGTCTGCAAATAAAACTCTATTATTAATTATAGCACAAAATACGAATTATGTAAAGTATTTTTTGCTTTTTTTGTTTATTGCTATGCTTTTATTGCTTTTTTTACAATCCACATGCCATTTTTTGTCGCTCCAACTTTTTCAATACTTATGTTATTGTTTTTGTTATTTCATCAATAGTATTATATATAATGCACCTAAAGAACTATTTTTACCAATCCCTCAAAATAATCTAATATACTTTCAATTACATCTTCAATTGGCATATCTAGCCAGTTATTATTTGCTGTGTTAATTCTTGATTTATAATGTTTTCGCCTCGACCAATTATGTATTGAGATATATACAGAAATAGCAAGTCTTTTGAGACTTGTTATTTTTTTGTATCTTATAAAAAACCTACGAAAATTTTCTAACACATAAAAAAGCTATTATTTGTCATTTTTATTATTTTGTGATATACTATTATTAGTAGAAGTAGTTTCGTTCAAGAACGTGTTGTCAGAAGTTTCTTTTGGTGCCGTGTTCGAAACTTATCTTCTATAAGAAGCCTCGACTATGTCGTTTTGAACGTTCATTTCATTGGAATTATTTTATAATTCATTTGAATGCATAGAATCAGCTTCTTTTCTTTTTTGACATTTTAATTGGTTTATATTATAATATTCTTTATAGAAGTCACTGACATGTCGTCTTGGGCGTTTTGTTCTAGGGAGTTACTAAACTTATTTGAACCCATGTTTTCGACTTCTTTTTTTGATATTTTTATTAAATTGTAGTATACTATTATTAGAACTTAATGCAGTCCAATTACTTCCATTAGGAAGAACAGGACTACTTGAGTTCTTTTTTAGATTCGTACCACTGTCCATTTCGGAGGTGTTTAGCCTAGGAATTTGATTCTCATATAGTGCAGTGGAAGAATCTATTTTTATAATTTGTAATATATCACTTTTGACATTTTCTGTTTTTGTGGTATAATATTAGTAGAAGAAGATTTGTTATTTGATAACTCGGGAAGTCCAATCCCGTAAGTGTC
>CADBOX010000096.1 GCA_902796415.1 uncultured Lachnospiraceae bacterium | reverse complement strand
TCCGGGAGAAGATCCTCTTTCGTCCGGGCAAACCGCTGTTTCATCCTCTTGGTAGTCCCGGACAAACCCACCAGAAGATACAGTACGATACCAAAGATTGGGGAGATCAGGATCAGCAGAATCCAGGTAATCTTTATCGCGGCATTCTTGTTCATACTGTAGAGAGCCAGCACCAGGATGATGGAGAAAACTTTTGTGGCTGCCTCCACCCAGAAATAATATTGGTTCAGCCCCAAAAATACAGCCACAAGCCAGGCTATCTCAACCACGATGGCTATCGCCCCAAACCCCACACGTAATACCCCGTTTTTTACCGTGGTGGAATGATCTAATACCTTTGTTTTAACTTTTCCCTTCATCAAACTTCTCATCCCTGATCTTCTCTTGATATTTCACTGAAACATTATATCATAAATCCTCAATTTTGGGCAAACTAAAAGGGGTCATCCGATTTCCTGATTCCATCGAATGACCCCACTAATGAATTTCCTTCAACTTCATTAACTGGCACCTGCTCTTTCATAGATTTTTTTATCTGTTTTTTATGATAATCCCTTACTCTTCCCTCGGCTTTCAATCCTGTCCTTCTATGGTCCCCCATGAATACACTGTATCAAAATCCATTTGAATTTCTGAAATTATCATTCCTTAATATGTCTGAAGTTTCACTGTATAACCTCTCTTTCTATTGATTTGTTCTTCACGAACTATGGACCTCTGCCTTTCATATCACATCACCTTCTTAAAGATCAACTCCTTAATTAAAAGCAACATCTATATGAACTCTTGAAGAGATATCAGAGAATAAATAGAAATATATATTATTTTTATTATTCTCCGTGTTTATGGACATATTGTAATCTGTTTTTTGTGTTTTGTCAAGTATATTTTTGATAATTTGTTGTTTAAAAAATAATATTCAGAATATTCTGATATCTTGAGATAAAAAATAAACTGTACTGATCCCAAGTTCTTATGATATGATAAGAGCATTAGTATATAGATAACAAATAACCTATATTAATATTGATTATAAACAGATTAATCAAATGGATCACCCAGTGTATCCCAATATAAAAAGAAAGGGTTTAAGAAAATGTGTGGAATCGTTGGTTTTAACGGAAAAAGACAAGCTGCTCCCATCCTTCTGGAAGGACTCTCCAAACTGGAATACAGAGGTTATGACTCCGCAGGCCTTGCTGTCCGAAACGGGGATGGTAAGATTGAGATCGTCAAGGAAAAAGGACGTCTGAAACGCCTTGCCCGGAAAACAAATGGAGGTAATGCCATTGTGGGTTGCTGTGGAATCGGCCATACGCGTTGGGCAACACATGGCGAACCCTCGGAGGAGAATGCACATCCACACTGTACCGATGACAGAAATGTGGTGGCTGTCCATAACGGAATCATTGAGAACTATCAGGAATTAAAACTGAAACTGGAACGAAAAGGATACCAATTCTACTCTGAGACGGATACGGAAGTAGCAGTAAAGCTCATTGATTATTATTATAAGAAATACCTTGGTACACCTATCGATGCCATCAATCATGCCATGGTACGAATCCGGGGATCTTATGCCCTGGCGGTTATGTTTAAAGATTATCCGGATGAGATCTATGTTTCCCGAAAAGACAGCCCTATGATCCTTGGAGCGGCAGACGGGGAATGCTTCCTGGCGTCAGATGTCCCGGCCATCCTAAAATACACCAGAACTGTGTATTACATCGGAAATCTGGAGATTGGAAGACTCTATGACGGCCAGGTCACCTTCTACAATCTAGATGGAGATCAGGTAGAAAAAGAACCGGTAGAAATCAAATGGGATGCAGAGGCGGCAGAAAAGGCCGGCTTTGAGCACTTTATGATCAAGGAGATTCACGAACAGCCCAAAGCGATCCGGGATACTTTAAACTCTGTCATAAAAGAAGACCGAATCGATCTGTCCGCCACAAATCTGACCGATGAAGACATACGCAATATCAGGCAGATCGTTATCGTAGCCTGTGGTTCCGCCTACCATGTAGGCATGACAGTCCAATATGTAATGGAAGATCTGGCAAAAATACCGGTGCGGGTGGAAGTGGCCTCGGAATTCCGATATCGGAATCCAATGTTAGACGAGCACACCCTGGTTATCGTCATCAGTCAGTCCGGGGAAACAGCAGACAGCCTCGCTGCACTGCGTGAAGCCAAAGAACGGGGAGTCAAAACCTTGGCTATCGTGAACGTGGTAGGTTCTTCCATCGCACGGGAGGCAGATTATGTTCTGTACACCTTGGCAGGTCCTGAGATTGCAGTTGCTACCACCAAAGCATATCTCACTCAGCTTGCCGTCTCTTACTGTCTCTCCATCCAGTTTGCCATGATCCGGGAAACCATCGACGAGACAACGTATCAGAATTATATTCAGGAACTTTTAACTCTTCCCGATAAAATCGAAAGGATTCTGGAGGATAAGGAACGAATCCAGTGGTTCGCCTCCAAGCAAATCGGTGCCAGGGACGTTTTCTTCGTGGGTAGAGGTATTGATTATGCCACCTGTATGGAAGGAAGCCTGAAATTAAAAGAAATCAGTTATATTCACTCTGAGGCTTACGCGGCAGGTGAGCTGAAGCACGGAACCATCAGCCTGGTGGAAAATGGCATCCTGGTAATCGGTGTTCTTACTCAGAGCAGATTATTTGAGAAGACAATAAGCAACCTTCTGGAGTGCAAGAGCCGCGGTGCTTACCTTATGGGCATTACATCCTATGGATATTACACCATCGAGGACAATGTGGATTTCACCTTATATGTTCCCAAAACCGATGAACATTTCTCCACCATACTCACGATTGTTCCTCTGCAGCTTCTGGGATATTATGTGTCAGTGGCAAAGGGTCTGGATGTGGATAAGCCGAGAAATCTTGCGAAAAGTGTCACCGTAGAATAAAGGAATTTTCGGAAAAAAAAATATAAAAACACAGATTTTATGATATGATAAATCTGTAAGTATAATGATCTATTAATATCTATAAATAACACTAGGAGGGTTTTGTTATGGCAACATGGAAGAATCTGGATACACTTTCATCCTATAAGAAATTACAGGGGCTGAAAAACCGCGTGAATATCGTGGAAGC
>CADBOX010000095.1 GCA_902796415.1 uncultured Lachnospiraceae bacterium | reverse complement strand
TATGAGGAGGAACGCCTGGGAGGCAAATCTTTCGGGTCAACCAAATCAGGGATCGCTCCTTTCTATTCTGACAAATATGCCAAAATCGGTTTCCAGGTGAGTGAGCTTTTTATGGATCCGGAGTTACTGAAGGAGAAGATTTCCCGGGTTATTGCCCAGAAGAATGTTCTGCTGGAGCATCTATATCATAAACCTCTGCTCATCGAAGAGGATATCTTCCGTACGCTGATGGAATACAAAGAGATGGTGGAACCTTTTGTATGTGATGTATCCGGATTTCTCAATCAGGCTCTTAAAGACGGAAAGACTATTCTCCTGGAAGGGCAGCTTGGAACACTGAAGGATCCGGATCATGGTATCTATCCGATGGTTACTTCTTCCTCCACTCTGGCAGCTTATGGCGCAATCGGTGCAGGGATACCCCCTTATGCTATCGAGAAAATCGTGACCGTGGTGAAGGCATACAGCAGTGCTGTCGGTGCCGGCGCATTTGTCAGTGAGATATTTGGAGAAGAAGCACAGGAACTGCGTGTCCGTGGAGGAGACGGAGGAGAGTTCGGTGCCACCACGGGAAGACCGAGACGTATGGGCTGGTTTGACTGTGTTGCTTCCAAATATGGCTGCCGTCTTCAGGGCACAACCGATGTTGCCTTTACTGTCGTGGATGTGCTGGGCTATCTTGATGAGATTCCGGTATGTGTCGGCTATGAGATTGACGGGGAAGTCACCACAGATTTCCCTGTGGCTTATAAACTTGAACAGGCAAAACCGGTATTAAAGGTCCTGCCGGGATGGAAATGCGACATCCGCGGAATACGTAAGTATGAGGACCTGCCCGAGAATTGCAGAAATTATATTGAATTCATTGAAAAAGAGATCGGATATCCTATCACCATGGTTTCCAACGGACCTGGCCGTGATGAGATAATCTATCGTTAGATAAACATTTTAATGAGACAGGCTGTCGCATAGTTTCAAAAGTGGCAAACTATGTGGCAGCCTTATTACACGTGTAAGAAGGAGATTTGTATGAAGATACTTTCCATTGCTATCCCCAGCTATAATTCCCAGGATTACATGAGAAACTGTATTGAGAGTCTTCTGCCCGGTGGGGAAGATGTGGAGATCCTGATCGTAGATGACGGATCGAAAGATAATACAGCAGCCATCGCTGATGAATACGAGGCGGCTTATCCCGGTATCGTCCGGGCTATTCATCAGGAAAACGGAGGGCACGGGGAAGCGGTTAATGCCGGGTTACGCCATGCCACCGGTATGTTTTACAAAGTGGTGGACAGCGATGACTGGGTTGCGCCGGATGCTTATAAAGAGATTCTGGCTTTTCTGAAAGTGGCAGCCGGTGAGGAAGAACCGTTGGATGCCCTATTTTCTAATTATGTTTACGAAAAGCAGGGAGTGAAACATAAAAAGGTGATCGAGTACCGTTCCATCCTTCCCCAGAACAGATATTTTACCTGGGAAGAAGTGGGCAGATTCAAAGCCACTCAGAATATCCTGATGCATTCTGTCATCTACAGGACTCAACTGCTCAGGGACTGTGGATTCGAACTTCCCAAGCACACCTTCTATGTAGATAATGTATTTGTCTACTGGCCGTTGCCTTATCTTAGAAAAATGTACTACATGGATGTGGATTTTTATCGTTATTATATCGGCCGTGAGGATCAATCTGTGAATGAGAAGGTTATGATGTCAAGGATTGATCAGCAGATCCGCGTGAATAAAATCATGATCGATACTTTCGCAAAACATGAGGGATCATTCTCCTGCAAGAAACTGGAGAACTATATGCTGCATTATCTTAGTACCATCACTCTGGTCAGTTCAGTTATGCTCATGAGGATCAACACGGAGGAGGCAGATCGGGAGAAAGCCAGATTATGGGCATACCTGCGGAAGAAATCCCCATATGCCTACCGGAAGATCAAACGATCTGTTTTCGGGAACCTTGCAGGTTCCCACGGCAAATTCAAACGGATGCTCACAATGGGAGGATATAAAATTGCCCGCAAATGGATCGGATTTAATTAAATTAAAGCGTGATCTGATACTGATCCTGGTCTTTTGTCTGGTGGCACTTATTGCCTTATTTACAGTCAGATCAGGCCGCAGGGCGGGAACCCTTGCCCAGATCAGGATAGACGGGAAGCTGTACGGGAACTACTCCCTGGCAGAAGAGCAGACAGTCAAGATCCGCGGGGAGGATTTTGTCAGTATTTTAATTATCCGGGAGGGAAAGGCAGATATGATTGAGGCAGATTGTCCGGATCAGATCTGTGTGGATCATCGTCCGGTTCGATACCGGGGAGAAACTATTGTATGCCTCCCACATAAGCTGGTTGTTGAGATCATCTCAGATCAGGAAGATTCTTCCG
>CADBOX010000094.1 GCA_902796415.1 uncultured Lachnospiraceae bacterium | reverse complement strand
TTCATCCAGAATCTTCTTAGACCGGAGCTGTTGCGCGATCCCAATTAAGGTGTTGGCCAAAACCACCACCAGAAATGTCAGATTCTTAAAAGATCCGGCTATGATCAGCAGAATACTTAAAAGCGCAAATATCCCGTTGAAGTATGTAAATACATTCGCCTTTATGATCTCCTTGACACTTTGGGTGGAGTCTTCCCCTATCGTATTTACTTTTCCAAGAGCGACTCTTTTATTCACCTCTTGTGTTGTTAATCCCTGATAACTCATCGAAGACCTCACTTTTTATCAAGCAATATATTCTCAGTTCCATCTCATTTGTTCAGGCAATCAGGCTGTGGTCTCATCGAAATCCCGGTAAATCCTGACAAGTTCAAAAAGGATCCTTGTCATCTTCTCCATACCTTCTGCCGTGTTATGCTCGTAGGGTCCGTGATAGGCATATCCTCCGGTGCCAAGGTTGGGGCAGGGCAATCCCATAAAGCTTAGAGCAGCCCCGTCAGTTCCTCCCCGTACCGGAATGATCACCGGTTCAACGCCGGTAGTTTTTGTTGCCTTTATGGCATTTTCTATCAGATGAAAATGAGGTTCTATCATCTCTTTCATATTACGATAGCTTTCCTGCACCTTGAGGACTACCACACCATCCCCGTAGGCACGCTTCATTGTATCTTCTATATAAGAAAGCAGTTCGAGCCTCTGATGATATTTCTCGAGATTATGGTCACGGACGATATAGTAAAGATGCGCCTCTTCCACATCACCTTTCATCTCCACCAGGTGATAGAACCCCTCGTAACCGCTGGTCTGGGCCGGCACATCTCCTCCCGGCAGCATGTCATTGATCTGCATAGCTACCAGGGCAGCATTTACCAAAACTCCTTTGGCATACCCGGGATGAACCCCTTTTCCGTAAATGGTAAACTCTGCGGAGGCCGCATTGAAATTCTCATATTCGATACTTCCTTCAGCTCCTCCGTCCACAGTGTAGGCATAATCTGCCCCGAATCCTTCTACATCAAAATGATCCGGTCCCCTTCCGATCTCCTCATCCGGTGTGAATCCGATACAGATCTTGCCATGTGGAAGCCCTTCTTCCCGGATCATCTCCACCAGGGTCATGATCTCGGCGATTCCGGATTTATCATCGGAACCTAAAACCGTATTTCCATCTGAAGTAATCAATGTCCTTCCTTTGAGGGAAGGCAAATGAGGAAAGTCTTTTACCCTGATCACACGTCCGCTCGGCAGGGTCAGGTCATTGCCATCATAATCCGGCCAGATCATAGGCCGAATGGAATCCCTGGTATAATCGGAAACCGTATCCATGTGGGCAATAAAACCGAGGGCCAGTTTATCTTCATAACCTTTCGTGGCAGGTATGGTGGCATAAACATAACATTTATCATCCACCCGCGCATCCTCCAGCCCCAAGTTTCTCAGTTCCTCCACCAGCATATGGGCCAGTTCAAACTGGCACTCCGAACTGGGGACCGTCTCCGATGTCCTGTTACTGGGAGTTTTCACCCTGCAATAGCGCACGAATCGATCAGTTAAAGCTTTCTTGTAATCCATAATTAATATCTCCATTTTTATAAAATCTAGTCTCTATTATATATATTTATATTTGGAGGGTCAAGTCACAGCTGTCGCAGTAAATGACTTGTAAGAAATCATTTCAGCCAATCGCAGACAGTTATTCCCCGGCCATCTTCGTCATCTTGAATCCTTCCCCTTCCACTGCGGAGGATTGCATGATGATCACGAAAGAACGGGGATCCACCTTTTTTACAGCTTTGCGCAGCTTATGGATATCCCGATTACTTCCTGCAACCATAACCACATCTCTAGGGTCTCCGCTGTAGCCTCCCTCTGCCCGGAAGATGGTGGAGCCCCTGTTGGAAACCTTGCTGGCACAGTCAGCCACTTCTTTGCCATAATCCGTCACCACCAAGGCCACTGTACCGGAATTTATGCCGATAATCATGCGGTCAATGACATATGCCATAAGGTAATTGATCATGATTCCCAGAAATATCCCATCCACATCTCTAAAGATCAATCCGGTTGCCACAACGACGCCGAAATCCAGAAAAAATGAGATGGTACCGGGCTTGATATGAGGAAAATAAGACTTGATCAGAATCAGTATGAAATCACTTCCCCCCGTGGAGGATCCACGGATGTAGATCAGAGCATACCCTAATCCAAACAGGGTTCCTGTGACGATGGCCGCGATAATACGGTCACCTGTGTAAACCGGGAAAAGCGGTGCGACATAGTCAATCAGCACCGTGGCCATGATCATACACCGAAATGTTTTGAATACAAAAGCCTTTCCGATTATTTTCAGGCACAGCAGGGCAGGGATAACGTTTAATACCAGGACCGTCATACCGATGGGAAAATGAAAGAGTCGGTAGAAAACCATGGCAATTCCGTTAAAACCACTGAGGGGAAATTCGGAAGCTACCGCCACATTATAAGTTCCTGCGGCAATCAGGATATTTCCCAGCAGTTCAAACCCAATATCCACAATTATCTTATTCTGCAAGTATTTTTTCATATTTCTCCTCCTATGCAACAAAAAAGCGTATACATATTATATCGCTATAATATGTATACGCTATAAGCCTCTTTGCGAATATCTGAATCCGTATCTTCGTATACTCTTGTCAGAATAACCCGGAAGCTATTCTGTTTGTTATCGTGTAAAGATAAATCACTTTATAAAATTGCATCCAGCATCTCTTCCACTTCCATCTTATCGATGATCATCTTATCTTC
>CADBOX010000093.1 GCA_902796415.1 uncultured Lachnospiraceae bacterium | reverse complement strand
CCTCCTCTGCAGGTGGAAGATTGTTCGCTTAAATCAGGTGGAGTCTCAATCTCCATCTGATGAAGCCTGCGGCGCATCGCAGAGTTGTGCATAGGAAGATGTCTTCGACATCGCGCAACTCGCGCGGAATCGTCAAGACGATTCCGATTGAAACAGAAAAAGAGCAGCAGATTCACACATGGATCTGCTGCTCCTTCATTATCCAAGATGCCACATCTCTCCGTTTGGCATAATTCTTACATCTCCGACTAAAATCTCTGTAATCTCACCTTCTAAGCTGCGTACCACTGTCTCTTCCCAGTACCGATAGTCCTTCCCTTCTCCTTCCTCATGCCATCTGCTGAAATACAGTTTATCGCCCTCCCGAAGAAAGAAGCTGTCATGATCTCCCATAGAGAAACTGACCCTTTCCGGCCAGAGAATTTCGAATTCATTGGTCCCGACACACTGCCTGGTCAGAGTTAAGGGAGCAATATCCAGGCGCAGATTATAACAGTCTTTCACTCTGCTAAGGGGTAATTCTTCCAAAGTAATTGTCTCCTTGTTATCACAGTTGAATTTCAGAATCCGTATTAAACCTTTTGGGAAATCCACACTGGGAATATAGATGTCTCCTTCATAACAGACAGGTTCTGCAGGATAGACCCCTGACTGTTTGGGAAGGGGCTGATAAACCTCCCCATCCGGATAATGAATCAGGATGAGTTTTCTTCCTTCTACCTCATGCCCTGCCTTAAATATTTCTTCCGCTTCATACAAATCCCCATGTTCGTGGCTAATCCCATAATACCATTCATCCGTGCCATATGGAATAAGGTGAATGTCTGTGATTCCTTCTGTCTTAATCGTTTTCATCTCATAACCTCATTCTATAATCAGATTCTCCTTCATGACCAATCTCCACCATTCTTCATTTATCTTACAAATAAATTATAAGATAATCCGGGTTATTATCAAAATCTTTTTTCATCAAGAATATGTTTAAAGTTTGTCCTATATCATATATAATATTACTAAATACTGTATTACAATGTGTATTTTATGGATAATGGATCTGACCTGATATGTCAGATTAATCCAGGAACAGGTGATAGAAATGAAAGAAAGCACGCACTCAAAAAAACAATTTATTATCAGCTACAGCCTTCTATATATCGGACTGATCATAGTGAGTATTTTTTTAATATGCCTGAAAGGAATATCTCACATCGATTCCATCTATATCGTAAACATCACCGTTGATATATTTGGCATGTTGGTGGGCTATGTTTTGTTCATCTCCTATGATGTGGATGTGCAGAAAACAGGAAATACTTCCCGTTTCTTCTTATATCTCCTGCACACGACATTCATCGCTCTTTTTACAGACATGGGTGCCTGGTTGCTGCAGGGAGAACCTGAGTTGGTATGGTTGAATCTGATAGATAATACCATATACTACTTATGTATGCCCACAGTATGTTACTTCTTCTGGCGCTACCTGAGAGTCTACTTTAGGGTGAAGAACCACACCACTGCTGTTGTTGAGAAGATTATGTTTGTCGGATTGATTCTTGCATTGCTGGCCATTCTTATCAATATGTTTACGGGCATCTATTTCACAGTCGATGCTGCAGGATTTTATGTACGCAGCAAATGGTATATCCTGTCCATGCTCTATGCTTTTGTAACATCACTTATAAGCGGGACAATTATAATCATCTTTCGGGAAAAACTGGCGCAACACCAGATCGTATCCCTGATTCTGTTTGTTCTTACACCTACTGCAGCCGGAATATTCACGATAGCTACCTACGGTCTGTCCGTCTGTTATGGGATAATCATGGTTGTCATGTTGATGATGTACTGCTTCTTGAATATTGAAGAGAGCAGAGACAGAGCTTTGGTAGCCAGAGAGCTTACACTGGCCAAATCTATTCAGGCCAACTCCCTGCCGAATGAATTTCCGCCTTTCCCTGACAGGCATGAGTTTGATCTCTATGCGAGCATGGACCCCGCAAAAGCGATCGGTGGTGATTTTTATGATTTTTATCTGATTGATGAGGATCATCTATATCTGGCGATTGCAGATGTCTCCGGAAAAGGAATCCCTGCCGCCCTGTTTATGATGTCTGCAAAAACCGTATTATTTAATAATGCCATGGCTTTACACTCACCTGCTGAGATATTGAGAAAGACAAATGAAATTATCTGCAGCAACAACAAAGAAGAGATGTTTGTCACTGTCTGGATTGGCATCCTGGAGATTTCTTCAGGCAAGTTGACTGCAGCAAATGCCGGCCATGAGTACCCTGTGCTTAAAAAAACAGACGGAGAATTTGAGATCATCAAAGACAGGCATGGTTTTGTGATCGGTGGGATGAATGGGGTAAAATATAAAGAATATGAACTGCAGTTGGAGCCAGGATCCAAGCTTTTTGTATATTCGGATGGTCTTCCGGAAGCTACGGATCTTAAGAATAATATGTTTAGCATCAACAGGATGCTGCAGTCTCTGAACAGGCATAGAGAAGGCACACCAAAGGAAATTCTTGACGGAGTTCGGGAAGATGTCAATAAATTTGTCGCCGGTGCTTCACAATTCGACGATCTGACTATGTTATGTCTTGAAATAAAAAGCATGTGAAACAGATAAAGAGAGCCAACAAGAGGAGGTACTTCTATGAATACAGACAATAATCCCCTTGGCCAATTGCCGGTAGGTAAGCTGGTGTTACAATTTGCCATCCCGTCCATCATCAGCACCCTGGTGGGATCATTATATAACATGGTGGATCAGATCTTTATCGGACAGAGAATCGGATATCTGGGAAATGCAGCTACAACCGTTGCCTATCCTCTGACTTTTCTGTGTGGGGCTCTGACCCTGCTCTTCAGCAACGGATCTGCGGTGAATTTTAATATATTGAACGGGAAAGGAAAAAAAGAAGATGCCATGACCTTCGCCGGGAACGGGCTTGTCATGATTGCCCTGGAAGGACTGATCCTTGGGGTGACCGTCGCCCTGTTTACTCCCTGGTTTGTAAATCTTTTCGGAGCCACAGAAGAGGTCTTTCCCTATGCCCTCACCTATATGCGTATCATAGCCATCGGCGTTCCTTTTCTTGCTCTTACTGCAGGGGGGACTCTTCTGGTCAGGTCGGACGGAAGTCCCCGCTATGCCTTAATCTGCTCCATGGCAGGTGTCGCTTTGAATTTCGTCCTGGATTATCTTTTTCTCTTCCCGTTAGATATGGGAATCAAAGGTGCTGCCTTAGCGACGATTCTGGGACAGATTCTGTCTGCTGTCATGGTAATCGGCTATATGTTTCACTTTAAGACAGGACGTTTTAAGAAATACCATTTTCTTGTTTCCAGAGAAAAAATACAACGAATCGTACTGATTGGGGCTGCCCCCAGCATCAATCAGGCTGCGATGATGGTCATGAATCTGGTTTTGAACAGCTCTCTCCGCCGATACGGTGCCCTCTCTCCTTACGGGGCCAGTGAGACACTGGCCGCGGCCGGGGTTGTGACCAAGGTAAACTTCCTTTTTTACTCCACAATCATAGGCTGTGGAATCGGAGGACAACCCATTTTGGGCTTTAACTATGGTGCAAAAAAATACCGTCGCGTGACAGATACCTATTTTGTCACACTACGGTATGCCTTGATTGTTGGTTTAATAGAAACCGTATGCTTCTGGCTCTTCCCCCGACAGATCCTTCATCTTTTCGGCAATGGCGCCGGCGGTTATGAGGCCTTTGCCCTACGTTACATGCATGTCTTTATGCTATTGGTCATTCTCTCCGGGATTCCACCGATCTCCATGCACGTCATGACTTCCATCGGCAAAGGAAACCGGGGTGTACTCATCTCCTTAGCCAAGCAGATTACGCTCATTGTGTTACTCTTGTTCCTACCTGTTCTATTCGGGATAGATGGTGTGCTTTATGCCGGACCTGCTGCAGATATTATAGCAGCCACTGTATCTTTCCTGGTTCTTCGACCCGAATTTCAGAGGATGTGGAAAGAATGCTGATTTTTTAAAAAAACAGGCAGGCGGTTGATCTACCTTTATCATCCCGCACTGCCTGATTTTGTTAATTACTATTACTGGTTCTCAACGATATTCTTAACGATATCTTTGATTGCCTGGTTGTTGAAGCTATCTGCAGTTAAGCCAGCTGCTTTGAACTCCTCAGCGTTCTTATACTCGGTATTACCGATCTTGATGCTGAACTTGATCATTTTAGCAAGACCATTCCAGTCTTCTTTCTCGATGGCTGCCCTTACCGCTTTCTCTGCTTTTTCTTCTTTCTCAGCTGCTTCCTTGGCTGCCTTCTCGGCTGCTTCCTTCTCAGCTGCTTCCTTAGCCGCCTTCTCCTCAGCCTCTTTCTTAGCTGCTTCTTCTGCTTCTTTTTCCTTAGCGATTCTTGCTTCCTCGGCTGCCTTTTCCTGAGCTGCCTTCTCCTCGGCTGCCTTTTCCTGAGCTGCCTTCTCCTGAGCTGCCTTTTCCTGAGCTGCCTTCTCCTGGGCTGCTTTCTCCTGAGCTGCTTTCTCCTTGGCTGCTTTCTCTTTTGCTGCTTTTTTCTTGGCTGCTTTTTCTTTTGCTGCTTTTTCCTTGGCTGCTTTCTCTTTTGCTGCTTTCTCTTTTGCTGCTTTTTCCTTGGCTGCTTTCTCTTTTGCTGCTTTCTCTTTTGCTGCTTTTTCCTTGGCTGCTTTTTCCTTAGCTGCCTTCTCTTTTGCTGCCTTCTCTTCTGCTGCTTTCTTATCAGCTTTTTCCTTAGCTAATGTGGTTGCTTTCTCTTCTGCTGCTTTCTTATCAGTTTTCTGAGTTTCTGCTTTCTGTTTCTGGGTTGTTGTTTCATTATTTGTAACTGGCTTTGTAACTTCCTTAGCTGCCTCAACCTGTGTGGTAGCTACAGTCTGTGTTGATGTTTCTGCTTTATGTGTATTTCCTCCGCAAGCTGTCAAACCAACTGCCATAACTGCTACTGCTAAAAATCCTAATGCTTTCTTTCTCATTTTTTATTCTCCTTAATCTATCTTTTTTTCTTGTTTTTTTGCTTACATCAATTAGTACGATAGATTTTGAAGGAGGGATAAAAATATTTAAAAATTATCTGTGATAAACTTTTCTGTTTTCTTCATGATCTTCCGCAGTTTACGAATATCTCTGTCCACATCCTCTGTCTCCAGCGAATGATTTCCCCCTTTGATCAGATAACAGGGGATTCCTCTTTGTTGGCAAAGGTCTGCTATGCTGTACTCCCCTTTTCCTACCCAGGGATCCTTTGTCCCGGTAAAAGCAATTGCTTTTTTCATAGTAAAAGAAAACGTTTCTTCCAGAGGAGTATAGAGAACCATCCTTATCTTATCTGCTACAGGATTATCTGTTGCAATCTTTGCCGCTGCGATAGTTCCGATACTCTTTCCGATAAAAAGAATGTCATCATATAGCCGGAGATCCGTATCTCTTAACATCTCTTCCGACTGTTCCAGGGCAATGTGAAAGGATTCTTCCATCTTAGCACGGTCCCCTTTAATCTTGGGTGGAAATCCATTGTAGGGAAGCAGCTTGATCTCATAGCCCAGCACTGTTGCCAGCTTCCGGCTGTAATGCATGAGTGGTTTATCAAGGGTATATCCGATTCCAGGGAAAAATACCGCAAGTTTTTTATATTTGTCTTTCATGAATCGTCATCCTCCAAAGGCTTGATTATTCTTTTCTTCTTGAAAAAATTATAGGCGATAAAGCACATAATAATTTGTACAATCGTAGAACAGGGAGTTGCAAGACCAATCCGGAAAAGGGAGCCGTTTCCGATATGCTGCATCAAAAATGCAACAGGTATTCTGACAAGAAATGCACCGACAATGCCCTGCGCCATAACAAATGTTGTTTTCTGGAGTCCGTTGAAATAGCCGATAAAACAGAACAAAAAACAAGTTAACAGACAGTCTATCGCATAGGCCTTCAGATAGTCCCATGCATTCATAACCGCTGCATTGTTATTGGAGAAAATACCTGCAAGCAGATCTCCCCGGAAGAAGGTCAACGCAAACATCATTACCCCAAATACAAATGATATAGCTATGCCTGTTTTCAGCGCCATATTTGCTCGCTCAGTTTTCCCTGCGCCATAATTCTGTGCTACAAAAGCAGACATAGATTGCATAAATGCGGCAGGTACCAGCATAATGAACGCACATACCTTTTCAGCGACACCGACACCAGCTGAAGCAGTAACACCGAGTGTATTGACTATGGCATGAATGACAAGGAACGATATTCCTACGAGAAAATCCTGCAATGCGATCGGTGTTCCGATGCGGATTATGGATATGGCATTTCTTTTCCTTAGCCTGATATATGACTTGCCAAATGCAAATGGCAGTTTTGTACGACGGATTATCATGAGGGAAATGATAACACTGATCAGCTGGGCAATAATCGTAGCCAATGCAGCACCCGAAGCACCCATCCTGAACACCCCGACGAACAACAAGTCCCCCATGATATTGCATATGCATGCAATTCCCACAGCAATCAAAGGTGTTTTGGAATCACCGAGTCCTCTGAAAATACTTCCAAGAAGATTATATCCTGTTATTACAAGGAAGCCTGCACCGCAGATTCTGATATAGCTGACCGTCACATCGAAGGCTTCCTTCGG
>CADBOX010000092.1 GCA_902796415.1 uncultured Lachnospiraceae bacterium | reverse complement strand
TCAATATTTGCATATCCCTTATAACAATAGTGAAGTATCTATTTGGCATATTCACGGAGAAGCAGCAATCACTGATTCGATGGTTATAGGCCATTATTATTATGGAAGACTGTTAAGCAGGATTCAGTCGTATACGGCAGAAACGATTAGAAGATATAAAATAGCAGAACGGAATGGAGACCTCTTTTATCCGAGAAGCTGGGTAGACTATGTTTTGTTTGGAAATGTATATATTGTGGGACAGGGAATGGACCAATCTGAAATGGATCTTTGGTGGTTGATGGACTGCAAAAAGCTTTATGGCAAAGGTACCACGATATTATATAAACCAGGTATGCAAGAAGAACAGGTTATGCTTGCTGATGCATGCGGGGTCAAATCGGAGACTAGTAAAGAGTTACCTACATCATTTGCGGATTATTATGAGAATACTTTTAAGGAGCTGAAAGAGACATTTGCAATGGAAAAAGAAAGATGCATGGGAGATAGCCATTGAAAGCTGTGACGTATTAAAACAAGTTGATAGTGTGGAATAAAGCAACTGAATTTTGGCCGAATAAGCACCAGGAATAAATTGGTTTTCAGATCGAAAAAAAGGAGATAAAAAATGAACAAGGCTAATTTACAGCAGTTATTTTCCAATTATATTGCAAAGTTTGATTATATGAATGATACCGAACATGCAGAGTGGTTTAAATGGGTCTCCGCAAAGAGATTTAGACCCGCAATGGACAATGCACTTTCAGCAGATGGAAGCGAATTTGTTTATCTTCTGAAAGAAGCAAAGAAAACAGCAGGCATACTGGTAGACGGATCACATGTTCAGCCATTTGCAGGGCTTATAAAATTTGCAGAAAAAGGGGATTCCGCAGAAGTCCAAAATATGTTTAAAGACCTATATGCTGAGGATGGCGGCGATGTACATATTAAGCAGGAAAAGGTTTTTGATTTCATAGATCGAAGTCACCGGCTTCGGGATAAATACTTCTACAATAGTTTTAGATATAAAGACGACGTCCATTCTGTGACAGGATACATGTTTTTGTATGATCCTGATCACAATTACTTATATAAATACAGCCATGCAAGAGAGTTTGCAAAATATACTGAGTTTGGCGAAGATTGGGGCAGTGGAACAAAAACAAGACTGGATATCTATTATCGGATGTGTGACCAACTGGTCGAATATATCAAACAGGAGTCAGCCTTACTGGAAGCAGCTGCAAGCCGTTATACTAGAGGATGGGTATCAGATCCACAGAAGATGCACCCGGATATTGAAAAGCACATCCTTGCTTTTGATATCATTTATTGCGGATATACCTATGGCCTGTATGAAGGTATAACATATATCAAAGGCAATCCCATACAGATAGATCCAGCCAAAAGGGAAAAGGCTTATGAACTATTTGACAAGTGGCAGCATGCCAGAGAAGCGTTTGATCTGCTGAATGAGGGAAAAGAATATCT
The DNA here is from genome assembly GCA_902796415.1 of uncultured Lachnospiraceae bacterium. Classification (GTDB taxonomy): domain Bacteria; phylum Bacillota; class Clostridia; order Lachnospirales; family Lachnospiraceae; genus Anaerobutyricum. Next base: position 3,075 of record CADBOX010000092.1, on the reverse strand, counting down.
TAATTCTGTATACCAGCCTGGTATTGAAGTACACCATGTTTCGTATGGAAACGGCACTATACAGAAAAATACCGGGACTCAGATTGAAGTAGCGTATGATACTGTGGGGATGAAAAAGATTGGAACTTGTAAAGCCGCTACTCTTGAAGTGATAGAAGCCCTGGTTCCTGGTTATTCCGAAGAATTCGATGAGTATCGTGATAATATAAAGGGAGAAAATGATATCAAATCCTTATTGTCTTTTGCTGAAAAAAATCTTGCTCCTTATTTAGTTTACTTGGATGAAGTGAAACGTGATGCTTTCCAGGAGTCTTTAAATATCTAAGCTCCTACAATCTGGGTTTTACTAGACTTAGAAACTATGATTTACAAACTCAATGCAAGCAATGCTGATTGAACGAAACATTATTTCTGCAGATGACTTGATTAAGTATCTGGAGGAATTGATTCAAATTGGAAAAAACAAACCATTTTACCATCAAGCCGCCAAAAATTTAGGAAAATGGAAAAGCGACAGAGACTTCGTCACTTTATATTCCATGAAATAATATGATTTGTTATTTTTAGTTATCCATGTTGCATGTGAGAAATGTTCTTAGACGCATGTTTTTTTGGTCATTTTTGTTGTGGCTAAGCAGCTGGCCAGATTACTGCAAGCTTTCTATGCTCAGATATATTTTTCTCTTCCTGGAGGTGGAGGAAGAATGGAGAAGAGATGAAAACAGGGACTGGAACAAATGATCCGATAATGATTGGTTTTTTTCATGAAAATGAGAAATATGGCTGCTTCAGCAACTGGTACCCTGCAGAGTTTGATTATGCCGGAAGACATTTTGCCAACTCGGAGCAATTCATGATGTATCATAAGGTCCTGATGTTCCGGAAGTATGATCTGGCTAAGCAGATTATGAGTACCAGTGATCCGGCCAGATGCAAAAGGATAGCCGGACAGAAGTTCCCGGAATTTGATTCTTTTCTTTGGGAAAAGACGTGCCGGACAATTGTCAAACGCGGCGTGAAAGCAAAGTTTGTGCAGAACGAAGATATTCGCAAAATGCTGCTCAGTACTGGCAACGCTTTACTCGCGGAGTGTTCTCCCTATGACATGAAATGGGGAATTGGCATTGATATTAAAGACCCTGACCGGTTTGATATTTCCAAGTGGAAAGGCAAAAATCTTCTGGGCAGAATTCTGATGGAAGTCCGCGAGGAACTAAGACAGGAAATGCAGGTTTCATCCGATAGAAGATTGAAATATGTTGATGCCAGGGACTTGGAGCCGATCAGTGAGTGGAATATGAAGGCCGGCGAACTCAAGCGGATTCCCCAGTTCTATGATGCAATTCATGCCTACAGTGACACACTACAAAGCCATCATGAGCGTGATGTTTTCTATTATGGATATTCTCTCCATGACTGGGAAATTGCAATGCGGATAAATATGGGCGGAGGACTTCCGGCTATCGGTTTTTATGAGATGAAGCAGGATGTGTATGATACCGCCCGCCGCTTGCAGATGCAGGATGTCACGAGACAGCAGAGACAGGAATTCTGTGCAAAATATATCCCGATTCTTCAGATGATTGCAGACGACCCTGATCTGACAGATGCCTGCAGAGAGCATTCTGCATATGAACGGGATGATAAGCACAGGAGCCTGATTGATTTCCTCTATCGCAATTTTATGGAAGAAGCCTACCGGAAAGATATCGTTGTTCGTAACTATAATGAACTGGTTGAAGCTGCAGGGATGAGCGATAAAGTGGCTGAGCCGACAGAAGAAGATCTGAGAGCTCTTTCTGCGGAAGAGCTTCTTGGATGTATAGCATGGCATTTCAGGAGGGACCACTTCGATAATGGATCCCTAATTTGCTGCAGCATTGCCCAAGGACATATGCTTCGGATGATGAAGATCTATGCTGACAAGGAAACTAAGAATAGCTGAAGAAATACAGCATTTATATTTTTTAAAATTGATTCGGTAATATAAAGAAAGATCATTCATTTGATAGGTGAGATTCGGAATCGTGGAGGAGCAGGATCATGATAAACATAAATGATGGACTATATCTTGGCGTAGATGGCTGCAGGGGCGGATGGATAGCCTGTATCCTGGATCACGGAGAGTTTCTTCTGAAGCGATTTGATTCTATGGAAGCTCTTGCTGACTGCTACCCGGAATTCGATGCTTTTCTGATCGACATGGCCATTGGACTTCGCAGCAGGGCTAATCAACTCCGCCCGGATGATCTGGCCCGCAAGGAATTGGAATCTCATGCCTCTACCATTTTTCCTATACCTTGTCGTCAGGCGGTTTATGAAGAATCCGAAGAGGAACAGAAGCAGGCAAACATCCGGGTACTTGGTAAAAGCCTGGCAAAGCAGTCAATCAGTATTATCCCGAAGATTCGGGAACTGGATGAATTCCTGGAGGAGCATCCGGAGTACAGGAACAGAATCCTGGAAAGTCACCCGGAACTTGCTTTTGCCAGACTTCGCGGAAGCGTGGTAAGGACACGGAAGAAGGAATTTACGGGCTTCATGGAGCGGGTAAATATCCTGGACAGATACCTTCCGGGCAAATCATTAACTGGATTATGGGAGAGGGCCAAAGAATTCAAGTGCAATCCGGATGATCTGGTGGATGCGGTCTGCCTTTCCGTGACTGCCGCCCTTAGTGCGCATGGTATGTGCGAAACAATTCCGGAGAATCCGGAGCTGGATGATAAGGGACTGTATATGAAAATGACGATTCCAAGGGCAGATATAAAAAAGCCTTGGGAACCGCGAAAAGTGGCAGTCGTGACCGGCGGAGCAAGCGGGATCGGCAAATGCATTGCTGATGAATTCCGCAAGCAGGGCGTCAGGGTTTATGTGATTGACAAAGCTGAGGGAAATCATTACGTAGGGGATATCTCTGATAAAGCAGTCCTGGAAGATTTTGCAAAGACAGTGATTCGGGAGTGTGGCTGTATTGATTACCTGATTAATAATGCTCTGCCGCTGATGAAAGGCATTGACGAATGCAGTTACGAGGAGTTCCAGTACGCCCTGGCGGTTGGAGTAACTGCACCT
>CADBOX010000091.1 GCA_902796415.1 uncultured Lachnospiraceae bacterium | reverse complement strand
TCGTCATCATCATCGTTGTCGTTGTCATCATCTTCCTCATACCGGTCATCATCGTCATCCACGTCCTGCTTGTTAACTGTGGATCTGGACGGAAGCTTCTCCTTCCGGTCGATATCGTAAGATAGAATTACTCCGGTGTAGGCATCCACATCGTATTCATATTTTTGATCGTCTTTGGCAAATTCTATCTCATAGACCAGCTTTCCGTCTTCTGTCTCCAGATTGGCTTTGGTGAAAGCAACCTGGTTTTCCTTCAGAGTGGCTGCGGCCAGAGCGATGGATTGTGCTTTTTTTACTCCTATCACTTCTGCAGAATTCTCTTGATCCTGAGTGGATGATTGCCCGGTTTTCTTTTGCGGGCGGGAGTCGGTGGATGTCTCTTTCTGATGGACTGTGATATCCTTGTCCCGGATATTGCCGGTTTGGGCGCTGATGCTGTATTCGTAATTGCTATTATCCGTATAAAAATCTATCTCATAGATGGGGATGCCCGAGTCCTGATCCAGGATTGCCTTGGTATATGTGACCTGATCTGGCTGTTCTCCGGCATCATTCAAGGCGATGTGCCTGGCTTCCTCCAGGGAAAGGCCTACCGCTTTATCATCAGCCTGACTAAAACGATGGAAGACAAAAACGGCTATCAGCAGTACGACTATCATCCCCAACGCAGGCAGAATAAATGGATTTCGTTCTTTTTTCATAGTACCTTTGAACCCTTTCTTATTATGGCAGATTCCGATGGATCACATCTGATACTGATGGAAACTATCAATAATTGTCATTAGAAAATTATGATTAAAATTGATTGGAATGATCATCAGACAGTACTGTCAGGATGCTTGGAAGGGAATACCAGGTGGAAGCTGGTTCCTAAGCCAGGCTCACTGTCCACCGAGACGGAACCTCCATGGGCCTCCACGATCCATTTGACCATAGGAAGACCCAAGCCCATGCTTCGTGCCTGATCCTCATTGACCAGGGGCTGGGCGGGCATCGAGGATTCTTTAGAAGAATCCGGAGTGGAAACTGGCTGAATCCGGTAGAATCTCTCCCAGATCCTGGGAATCTCTTCTGCTGCCATACCGATTCCGTCATCTTCGACGTTGACATGGATCCAAGTCTGATCCTGATAGACAGTCAAGGCTGTTTTGCCACCGGTTTTTCCGTATTTCAGGGAGTTATCAATCAGATTATCAAAGACCTGCCTCATGAATACCGGGTCACAGTCCATGTAACAGCATTCCTCCGCATCGATTTCCAGTCGGATATCCCGACGCTGTGCTTCTTTGGAAAAACGGTCGATGGCTTCCTCAACCAAAAGCGAAACATCGGTAAACTCCCTTTTTAGCTGATCAATGTGTCTGTCCGCCCTGGCTATAGCCAGAAGTTGGGATACCAGGGAAGACATCTGCACAGCCTGACTGTGAATTTCCAGGAGGGACTCCTCCAGGGGGTCAGACCCCTTCTGGGGGTCTGACCCCCTTACAGGTTTACCACATAGATATTGCAAAGCATATTCGCTCTCGGCCAGGATGACGGAGATAGGGGTCCTCAGTTCATGGCTGGCATCGTTGGTGAATTGCTTCTCCATCTCGAAATCTTTTTCAATCTGGTTCATCATCTCATCAAATATGGCTGCAGTACGCTTTATCTCATCAGAGTCCTCCGGATCTCCCAGTCCGATTCGCTGATCCAGCTTTCCATCCCGCCTGATCTGCTCAGCGGTATCAATAATCCGGGTAAGTGGATAGAAAGCTTGTCTGGTCAGGAGCCAGCCTCCAGCCATGGCAATCAGAAATAGGATGGGAAGGGCAATCAGAAAACCGGTCAGCATCCGGATGGCGGAAGGAGCTATGTCACGGAGGCGGGCGGAAGTGATACCTCGGACCCAGATTTTACCGATCTTCTGATTTTCAATCAACCGGTCGTAAACATAGAAGGAAGAATCACCATTTTTAATTTTTCGGGTATGATCAGCCTCAAAGACAGCAGATTCAGGGAAACCTGCCGGTTCCAAACCGGAGAGCAGGGTTCCGTTATCCTGGCATAGAACCACATAGACGCCGTCGCTGTAATAATCGATATCTTTATCAATGAATAATTTCCCTTGTATGATCCTGACATCTTCCAGAGCTCTGTCTGTCACAGAACTGAGGATGGATTTTCGTTCTTTTATGATCAAGCTGTCTCCTGCTGCCAGAAGCAGGGCACCTACCAGGAGAATAATCAGCAGAAAAGAAAAAGCATACCAAAGGGCAACTCTTGATTTAATGGATAATTTCTTCATGACGGTTCCCTCATCACATATCCCACCCCACGCACAGTATGGATCAGTTTAACATCATGACTTTGATCGATTTTCTTGCGTAGGTGGCGGATATAGACATCGATCATGTTGGAAGACCCTTCATAATCATAATCCCAGAGGTGATTCAGAATCTTCTCCCGGCTCAGAACGATACCCTTGTTTGCAATCAGATACTCCAGCATGGAGAATTCCTTGGCTGACAGAATGATTTCCTTTCCCCCACGGCTGACCATACGTCGATGGCAATCCACAGAGAGATCTGCCAAAGTATATATGTTATTTCGACTTCCCCTTTGCTTTCTGGTTGCCAACCGGATCCTCGCCAGCAATTCTTCCAGGGCAAAGGGTTTCGTGAGATAATCATCCGCTCCTCCGTCCAGCCCCTTCACCTTATCCTCGGTGGAATCCAGGGCTGTCAGCATAAGGACGGAAGTATCCATGTTTTTCTCACGAATATAATGAAGAATATCCCATCCGCTCATACCGGGAAGCATGACATCCAGAAGGACCAGATCATAAGCGGCCAGGTCCAGATACTCGATCGCCTCCCTCCCGTTTTCACAGGAATCCACACTGTATCCGTTATTCTTTAAATGTTTGGTCAGAACACGGTTCAATCCGCGCTCGTCTTCCACCACCAGTATCCTCATGAGAATATCCTCCGTTAAGGGGCCAAAAGGGGTCAGACCCCATCTGGTAAATATTACGTTGTGTTAACACTTTTGTAATGGGGTCTGACCCCTTTATGCATCTTATATATCATGTCAAGATGAAAGAAAGATGAAAAGATCAGTTTTTTTAAAAAAAGATTATCTATTTTTGAGTTTTTCTTTTTCTGCCAGAAGCAGGTCCATGTTGAGGTTGTTTTCACTGGCGGTTTTGTCCACCCACAGGTT
>CADBOX010000090.1 GCA_902796415.1 uncultured Lachnospiraceae bacterium | reverse complement strand
TTTATCACAGTCTTGACTGCTATCTGGATCCTTACCAGATAGTCCGTCCGGATTAAACCAAGAATATATAATTATACTTTTAACACTGACAAACACTTTATCAGATTAGAATCATAACATTATTTAGATCATAGAAGGAGAACTATCATGAAAAGAACAAATGAAGCGCCGATCTTACAGGTAAAAGATTTACATTTCAGATATAACGACGAAAAAGAAACCTTAAGAGGAATTAACCTGGACATATATGAAGGTGAAAAAATTGCTGTGCTTGGATCCAACGGAGCCGGCAAGTCCACTTTCTTCCTTAATATAAACGGAGTATTAAAATCATCTTCCGGTCAGATCTGTTATCGCGGAAAGACCATCGATAAGAAAAGTCTGAATGAGTTGAGGAAAAATGTAGGTATCGTATTCCAGGATGCCGATAATCAAATCATCGCCTCCACGGTGGAAGCAGAAGTATCCTTCGGTCCCATGAACCTGAAGCTGCCTCGCCAGGAAGTAATCGAGCGCGTTGACAAAGCTCTTGCCTATATGAACATCAGTGATTTCAAGAAGCGGGCACCCCACTATCTCAGCGGCGGAGAGAAAAAGAGAGTCAGCATCGCGGATATCATCGCCATGGAGTCTGAGATCATCATCTTCGACGAGCCCACCGCTGCCCTGGATCCGCTTAATGCAGCCATGCTGGAAGAAGTTCTTGGAAAGATGAACGAAGAAGGCAGAACTATGCTGATTTCTACCCATGACGTAGACTTTGCCTACCGTTGGGCAGATCGCGTGATTGTGTTCAGCAACGGTCAGATTATCGCTGACGACACTCCATTTAATATCTTCTGCCAGGAAGATATCCTGGAACAGGCAAGTCTGAAACATCCCACCATGTTTGATGTATGCAGGATTATAGAAGAACAAAGCGAGATTTCCACACAGGAAAGTTATCCCAGAAACATCAGCGAATTCAAGGATTTCATGAACAAATTATTACTCATGAAATCTGTTGGTTAATTCTCTTCAGGGAGCCAGGAGGCCGTAGGGGGTCAGACCCCTCTTGGGGTCTGACCCCCTACGGCCTCCCCTGCGATCTCCCTTCAAAAAAACTATTGACAAATAGTCTTTCTTCGTTTATATTATACCTATACCCCCATGGGTATAAAACAAATCCAGTATTTTATATATTTTTTATTTTTATCTTAAGGAGGTAATATTATGTTATTTTTAAAGAAAGAGATTCTTATTTCCCTGTTAGGTGGTTTTGTACTTGGTAAAGCCGGTGAAACAATCTTCGGAAGTGAAACAGCAAAAAAAGTATACACCAAAGCAGCAACAGGTGCTTTTATCGCTAAAGATTCCATCATGGATTCTGTAGAAAAGATCCAGGCAGAAGCCATGGATATCGCAGCAGAAGCAAGAATCGAAGCAGATAACTATCAGGCAAAAAAGGATGGTACTTTTGATATGTTCGAAGGATTTGAAGAAGAATCATCCGATCTTGATGAAAGTGTTGTTGAAGCATAGAGAGGTAGTGTCCCATGAAGTACTGTATTAAACATCAGACGGATGGGCAGATCCATATTATACTGCCATGTCGGCGTCTGACAGATACAGAGGCAGATGTGCTCTACTATGGTCTGCTCGAAACACAGGATGTAATCTCAGCCCATGTATTTCAGCGTACTGCGGCAGTTGTGATTCGTCACAAAAAAGGAGCAGCAGAGAAGATCCTGCAAAGACTAAACGATCTGGATCTTCATAGTCAGGAGGCTATCGACGCGTTGCCTGGTGTATCTGCCCGCGCCACAAATGAAGAATTCAAAGATAAGGCGGCCACAAAGATTCTTGTCCGGCTGGCTAAGAGGACGCTGCTCCCTTTCCCGCTGCGCGCCGTCTGGACGGTTTGCAACGGCGCGCCCTATATCCGGGAAGGCTTAAAAGATCTGTTCCAGCGCAACTTCAGCGCAGAAATCGTGCACGCTTCCGCAATCCTGGCCTCTTTACTGACAGGAGACTTTAGCACGGCAAGCTCCATCATCTTCCTGACAGATATGGGTGAGATGCTGGAGGAATGGACCTACAAGAAATCCGTGGATGACCTGGCACAATCCCTGCAGCTGAATGTGACACAGGTTTGGAAACAGGCGGAAGACGGTTCCTTGATCAAATGTGGTATACAAGAGATCAATGACGGTGACTGTATCCATGTCGGTATGGGCAGCATGATTCCACTTGATGGTGTAGTAGTCTCAGGAGAAGCCATGGTAAACCAGGCTGCACTAACCGGGGAATCCGTACTGGCGGCCAAACGTCCGGAAAGCACTGTCTTTGCAGGAACAGTACTAGAAGAAGGAGAGCTTATCATCTCCGTGCAGGCTGTCTCCGGCAAGACTCGTTACGACCGTATCGTCCAGCTGATCGAAGAATCAGAAAGCATGGTTTCTGTCACTCAGAGCCGTGCAGAGAAAGTGGTCAGCCGCCTGATTCCATACACCTTCGGTACATCGATATTGACGTTCCTCTTAACCAGAAATCTGACCAAAGCTGCTTCTGTTCTGATGGTAGACTTCTCCTGTGCCATTGAAGTGGCTATGCCTATCGCCGTTTTATCCACTATGCGGGAAGCCGGGCGAAACCAGATTACCGTTAAAGGCGGCAAGTATCTGGAGATGGTTTCCGAGGCTGACACCATCGTCTTCGATAAAACAGGAACCTTAACCAATGCCACCCCTGTGGTGGAAGAAGTCCTTGCTTTGGATGGAAGAGATGAAAATGAGATGCTGGCTCTGGCAGCCTGTCTGGAGGAACATTTCCCCCACTCTCTGGCAAACGCCGTTG